>WFMX01000219.1 GCA_015488875.1 Campylobacterota bacterium
GTCCAGTTTCACCAGATTATACCACCTAGTTTAATTACAATAAAAGCAATAGGCAGATAATATCATAAAATCTTTAGCCAATAAAGGATTTACAAATGTCACAAGTCTATCACTCCAATGCTAGAACAAACCAGCATGTAAGAGAGACTATGAAGAGCTTGAGAAGCTACTCGACATAAGAAACTTATCACTTTGTTCACTATTCACCTCATTTTGGATGAAGAAAAGTTTTTTTATGCGTAAGCTAGTAATGAATAGCATAATATGCGTATCTCTTTTTAGTTAAGTTAGTGGTATTGTAGCACTGTCTCATCTGCGAGACTCAACATTAAGACCCCCCACACACTATTTATAGGTTTGCGTAGTATGTACTACCATCTGAGAATGTATTGACAGTGAGCTTGGAGAAGTTCTCTAGGTAGCTCCAAAAGTCCTCTACTAGGGTCTTATCTACGCCCTCTAGCTCTTCTAATGCTTCACGCATAGTACCAAGCCACTCAATGCGAGATTTCTCATAGATGGAGAAGTCATCATGTAACCTCACCATATACTCATTGAGATCCATGCCCTTTGCTTCATCTTCGTAGACCTTTGGTCCACCACATATTTGTATGAAAAACTTGGTATTTTTGACCTTTATTTCGTTGAACTCATCTTCATCCTGTGGAAAGAAATGAGCTATATCACTCTCATATATCTTGTCGTAAAAATTGTACATCAATTGACGCATACCTTCTTCACCACCAACTGCCTCATAAAATGCAAGATCTGGATTTTTGAACTCTACAGGTTTACCCTTTTCGACAGCTGTGATATCAAGACTCATATCTATCCTTTAAAATGATCAAATTTATTTATACTATTCTAACAGATTATTATAAATATAAGGTGATTATCTAGCTATTACAATATGCTATTTTGCTGACTCTACATATAAATATCTTTTTATCTTTTTTGTAGGTGTCTTGATGAACTCATCTCTCTGCTCTATCATCTTTTTGATTCGTGAAAACGAGGAGACTTTTCCATTCACCTCTTGTCGTATCTCTTCTAGGATGCGTGATATTTTCTCATGTGTTTGAGTCTCAGACTTTTGTCGTACACCTATAAGTTCATCTAGCTTCTCATAATCTAAATATACTCTAGCTGCTAAATCTCCGTTATCATCATAGACAAGCGAATCTGCCACCAAGTCATGAGCATTTATAGTTGCCTCTATCTGCTCTGGATAGATATTTTCGCCTGAGGCTCCCACTATAATATTTTTGGCTCTACCACTCATAAAGAAGTATCCATCATCATCAAAATAGCCTATATCCTCCGTATTGAACCACCCATCCTCCATAAGCACCTCTGCCGTCTTCTCTGGATCCAAATAGTAGCCCAACATCACATTGGAACCTTTCGCCCACAATGTACCGACACCATCCTCGTTTTTGTCTCGTAGCATCAGCTCTACACCTGGCATGGCAGGACCAATAGCTCTATACTTTGTCTTTGTAGGGTTTGTACCTGCTAGTATAGGTGCTGTTTCGGTGAGTCCATAGCCTATACAGTATGGAAACTCTGCTTCTCGTAGAAATTTTTCGACCGTGGGTGAGACACCTGCTCCACCTATGCCAAAGAAACTAAGCTCTCCTCCAAAACTTTCTAGGAGCTTTTTGCCTGCTATCTTATGTAATTTTTTTCTTACCCACGGTATCTTGTAGAGCATTTTGATCAATATATTTTTTTGAAAATTTGGGGCTATTTTATTTTTGTATATCTTCTCTATCACTAGCGGAACGCTTAACATAAAACTAGGCTTCACTGTTGCCATAGCTTTCAGTAGTATGGTAGGGGTGGGTGGCTTCTTGATGTAGTATACAGAGGCTCCGTTGAGAAAAGGTACTATCATCCCTGCCGTACACTCATATGTGTGTGCCAAGGGTAGTATGGATAGAAATCTATCATTTGGATATATATCGACTAAGCCTTGTGCTGCTGTCGCTTCAAATGTGAGATTTTTATGGCTGAGCATTACACCTTTTGAGCTACCTGTGGTACCTGATGTATATATGATGGCTGCTAAATCATTCTCATCTATCTCTATCTCTTTTTTCTCGCTATGCTCTCTACCTAGTTTGTCCATAGCCTTTGATAGCTGTTCGCCACTTTTTTGTATCGCTTTTTCAACTCTCGATGGAGTGGATAGCTTCTCAAGCACCAGCAACTTATCTAGTATGACAAGCAGATTTAGTGATGGTGGTTGCCTCTCGTCTAACATGTTTTCAAATAGCTTTTGGGATATAAAGGCCGCTCTACACTCGGCGTGATTGGCTATATGTATCGCTTCAGATATGTGAAAATCTGGCAATATCGGCACTATCACAGCACCCATAGTGGTCACAGCGAAATAGACGATACTCCAATTTGGCATATTGGCACTATAGAGGGCTACCTTATCACCCTCTCTAATGCCGTACTCGTAGAGCATCTCTTGCACCTGCTCTACCTTGATCGCAAACTCTCCATAAGTGATGGACTCCTCATCTATGAACTGAACGAAGGGCAACTTTCGATACTCTTTTGTACTATACTCAAAAAGAGATTTTAGTGTCAACGACGGTAGAGTGATAAATGGTTTATACACTTTAGATCTCCCAAGCCACTAGCAAGTCAAGAACAACCCACCATCTAGGCAAAATTAAATTTCAAAGCTCCATACCTTATATGGTTGACAAATAAGCGTAAAGAGTTTTCATATGAAAGATTGTACCAAAAAGATCTTTAGGAAGCACACAAGAAAAGCGATATGAGTGGCAGAGATCTGATATAGAGTGTCGAAAATGACTAAAAAGCTTCTAGTGCTAGGGGTCTGGTGATAATGATTTGCGTAGCGAAGCGAAGTGTATCGTTATCATCTGACCTCGGCTGAGATATAACAGTATTGCAGTCGAGGGCGAACGATCACTATGCGGGGACACAGGTTCTATTCGCTTCGCTCACAAAACCAATGTCCCCTAACTCTATCATTTCTATATATCCAAATAGTGGAAACAGATAGAGTAGCTAAATTGGATTTTTTCGACAGACTACAGCAGAGCCCGAATGAAGCAAGACCGCGTTGCAGTATAGCCGAGGTTATAGATAGTGGAGAACGAAACGATCTACAGCCATCACACTTGGCAATGGCTTATGTCAATAAAAGTTTTACTTATATCTAAAAGTAATTCTACCTTTGTCCAAACTATATGGTGTCAACTCTACCTTGACTGTATCACCTGGTAGTATTTTGATATAGTGCATTCTCATCTTACCTGCTATGTGACACAAAACTATATGCTTGTTGTCAAGCTCCACTCTAAATGTAGCATTTGGAAGCGCCTCAACTACTTTACCATCTATCTCTATGACATCATCTTTTGCCATTCTTTCTCCTTTATTTAATAATCATCTTTTTGGATGATTCTATTGTTTCCATATCATTCCTAGCTACTAGTCGTAAAAAATTCTCCATATGTTCAGCATTTTCACTTGTATTTGCATCTTCATCATATACAGCATTCTCCATTTCTTCAAGTAGTTCATCGGTCAATTCAAAATCATTCAATACTTCCATTTAAGAAATCTCCTTTAATAACTTATACTGCTCTCTAATTTTTGGAGTAGCAAACTTTTTATTAGCTAATCCAAAAATAAAAGGCACTTCTTCTATATGTTGGTGCGTTGAAGCATCAATTATGCAAACTTGTATTACCATAGAGTCTCTACATAATTCTATATACCAAACATATTTTGGCAAAAGTATATCCCTATAGCTATCTATACCTATGCGACTCAAATGTATCTTCAGCTCACTAGCCTTGGTTAGTAAGATTCGTTTTGGCACGTTAAAGAACTTACTGTTAATACTATCTGTCGATAATATTTCCAAAAGAGTTTTGTATCTAAAATAGAAACTCTTAAAAGTAGGAACAAGTACGAAAGCTTCCTCTTGTTGTGATGATAGTTTTTCCAATAGTTCACTCTTGGATATAAGCTTACTAAAGTTGCTACCACTACCATCTAGTGTAGACAAATGTGCTCCAGAGTCATCAAAAAATAGATATTTATCTCCATCCTTGCTAATACCTGCTAATATTATAACATGACCATCATAAGCCAATATAGCAGGTAAAGCACTCTCTATCATGGAGTCTAAAAAGTCCAATATGTTATACTTTTCAATCTCTTTATCTCCATCCTTAAGAATATACCTACCTCTTTTAAATTGAGTAATTAGTGGATTAAAGCCTCTATTTTTGAGTGCTTTAACCATATCGTCCATGGATAATCCCTCACTAGGAATATCTCTACCATGGTTGTTGTCAATTTTATTTAATATATTCGTAATCCCATAATGGTTGAAATTATGTCTCTTGTGCATAGTTTTGACAAGCATATGAATGTCTGCATGCGCACACACAGTCACCATTCCGTCTTGTCTGAAAAATGGAAAACTGTCATAAGCTATAGAGGTATGAGGAAAGTTTACTACCGTAGTCTGTTCTATAATTTCTATAGAGTTGTCAGCATAAAACCCACAATCATACTTAAGTCTAACTCTTGATAGAGCCAGTTTGCTCTCAATAGGTCTAAGAGTAATGTATCCATTATAGTTTGCACTAGATACAAATTTGATACTCTCTATATCTTCTGATATAAAGTGAATTCGTTTCAGGCTATTACCAATAGGCTTATTTAGCTTGCTATAGTAGATGCCATATATGTCTCGCCATTCACTCTCTATATAATCTTCCACAATAAATGTTTTAGACGCTACTCTGGATATATAGTAGCTAAAATCACCTACTATATATCTTTTAATCTTTTTAAGATTCTCATCTTCCATCATGGTATCAAAGTCAGAATAAACTCTATACATCTACACTTCTGTCAATATGACAGCTTTGCCATCCACGACTGCTACCTGATGTTCATAGTGGCTTGTTCTGAGATCATCTTCACTCAGCACTGACCACTTATCTTCAAGTAGATATGGTTCACCGCTTTTTTGGCATACCATAGGCTCCAGACAGAAAACCATTCCGTTTTTTATCTTTGGACCCTGCTTTGCTTTGCCCTCTAGGTAGTTGGGTATATTTGGCTCGTCATGTGGTTTTGCACCTATGCCATGACCACAATAGTCACGCAAGGGGACGAAGCCACGACTTCTGATGCCATCTTCCAATACTTTGGTAAGCTCTTTAAATCTCATGCCAACCTTGATAGAGTCTATAGCCTCGTAGAGTACATCACGCGAACATTTGATGAGTGCTTCATCTTGAGTCGATATCTCACCTATACCCATAGTGATAGCTGCATCGCCATAGTATCCATTCATTTTGCTACCTATGTCAAGACCTACTATATCACCATCAACTAGACGATAATCTGTAGGTACACCATGTATCACTATCTCGTTGAGAGAGGTACATACAGATGCAGGAAAACCATATAGACCCTTGAATGATGGCTCGGCCCCTAGAGATCGGAGATACTCCTCACCCATAGCGTCCACCTCAAAGAGGGTCATGCCAGCTTTTACATTTTCTTGGAGATATTTAAGTGTCTTGCCGACAGCCTCGCCAGCTTTTGCAAGTTTGGCGATTTCGTCAGGTTTACGAAGTGTGATAGCCATTAGAGACCTACATTACCTAGCGTTTCATATTGGTTCATAGTCCTCTGTGCCTCTATCTTACGCATGGTATCTAGTGCCACCTGTACCACGATGAGTACTGAAGTACCACCGAAGTAAAAGCTAGCACCTAGACCATTGATAAAGATGAACGGTACAGTAGAGATGGTAGCTAGATAGAGTGAGCCTGATGCGGTCAATCTACTCGCCACCTCATTGAGGAACTCTTTGGTATGCTCTCCTGGTCTCACTCCAGGTATGAAGCCACCTTGTCTCTTGAGGTTGTCTGATATATCTTTGGCATTGAACGCTATAGAAGCATAGAAAAATGCAAAGAATATAACCATCAAAAATGTAGCTATGTTAAATACCACTCCACCTGGTGCCAAGATATCAGCTATCTTGGTAAGCCAAGGATTTGTACTAGCTTGAAGCATAGTCAATGGGAACATCAAAACAGCAGAAGCAAAGATAGGTGGAATGACACCTGAAAGGTTTATCTTGACAGGTATATAGTTCATCACTCTCTTGTTTTGGTTTTGCATGATGGTTTTGCGTGAATAGGATATAGGTATCCGTCTCTCGCCTAGCTCTATATAGATAATCACAAAGACAGTGATCAGCATAATTGCAAAAATCGCAAGCACAACCAAGAAGTTCATCTCACCTGCATTTACCGATCTCACTGTGTTGGATATGGCTCGTGGTATACCAGATACAATACCTGCAAAGATAATGAGTGATATACCGTTACCGATACCTTTTTGAGTGATCTGCTCACCTATCCACATGAGTAGCATAGTACCCGCTAGCATAGAGAATGTAGCTATCATAGTAAACATCATCGGATCTATCATGACTGCACTTGCACCAGACTTACCTGTCATATTTTGTAGACCCATAGATACACCTATAGCCTGTATAACAGTGATAAATATAGTGAAATAACGAATGATTTGCATATATTTTTGCATACCATCTCTCTCTTTTTTCATCTGTCCAAGTGCTGGGAATGTGGCTGCAAAAAGTTCCATGACAATGGAAGCTGTGATATAAGGCATGATGCCCAATGAGATAATACTTAGTCTACTAATAGCGTTTCCGCTAAACATATTGGCTAATCCCAAGGCGTTGTTGGCATTGGTATCAAAGAACTCTTTGATAACGCCTAGATCAACACCTGGTGTTGGGATATAAGCTAAAACTCTATAAGCAAAAAGAAATCCCAATGTAATCAGGATCTTTTGAGTTAAAGCGTTACCCATCTTATTTTCCGCTTGTTGTAACAGCTTCGTCTTTGATTTTCGCTGCAAGATCTTTGGCAGATGCACCGATCAATTTGACTTTAGTCACACTTTTGCCAAGCTTATGTACAGATTTGATACTATCAAGAGTAATCTCATCTAGCTCAGCTACGGCTTTGATTTTTTCTACATTGATCACATAAGGCTTCTCTACTTGAGATATAAAACCTATCTTTGGAAGTCTCTTGTAGAGTGGCATTTGACCACCTTCAAAACCTCTTTTTCTCTTATATCCAGTTCTTGACTTTTGACCTTTGTTTCCTCTACCAGCAGTTTTACCAGTACCAGAACCTTGACCACGACCTACTCTCTTTCTATTTCTAGTAGAGCCAGGTGCTGGCTGTAAGTTATGTAATGACATTGCTACTCCTTACGCTTTGATTCTAGTGAGAGCTTGTATAGTGGCTCTTACTAGGTTGTTTGGGTTGTTTGAACCTATTGATTTGGTCAAGATATCCTTGATACCAGCTAGCTCTATGACAGGTCTAGCAGCACCACCAGCGATAACACCAGTACCCTCACTAGCAGGTCTGAGTACTACACGACTAGCGTTGAACTTATGCTCTATATCATGAGCTATAGTTGTACCTTTGATATTTACTTTTACCAAATTTTTGAATGCATCATCAACCGCTTTCTTGATAGCATCTGGAACTTCCTTGGATTTGCCAAATCCATATCCAACTGTACCATTTTTATCACCAATAACTACAAGTGCGGTAAATCTAAATCTTCTACCACCCTTGACAACCTTGGTAACACGACCGATATTTACAATCGCCTCTTCGAAATCTTCTCTATTAATATTTTCCATCATGCTTCCTTAAAACTTAATACCAGCTTCTCTAAGTGCATCAGCAAAAGAAGCAACAACACCATGATAGAGATAACCATTACGATCAAATGATACAGTGTTTATATTTTTAGAAGCAAGCACGCTACCTAGCTCGGCAGCTACTTTTTTCACATCTTCACGATTGGATTTAAGACCCATTTTTCTGCCATCAACAGATGCGACAGTGTTGCCACTCACATCATCTATTACTTGTGCATAGAAGTGCTTATTTGACTTGAAGACACTCAATCTTGGGATCTCGACTGTACCAAAGACTTTTGCTCTGACTCTAGCTTTTCTCTGAGCACGAAGTCTGTTTTTTCTTTTTTGAATACTTTTTAACATCTACGGCTCCTTACTTACCAGCTGCTTTACCAGCTTTTCTGATAATAACTTCATCAGTATACTTAACACCCTTGCCTTTATATGGCTCAGGTGGTCTAAAGTCTCTAATCTCAGCTGCTGCTTGACCTACGACTTGCTTGTCAGAACCTTTTATATTTATAATATTTTTAGTTACTGTTATATCAAGTCCCTCTGGTATATCAAAATTGATATCATGAGAGTGACCTAGCTGAAGATTCAACACTTTGCCACTCACTGATGCTCTATAACCAACACCATTGATCTCCAAAGACTTTTCAAAACCTTTGTCTAGACCTATGATGATGTTGTTAAATAGAGATCTATATGTACCCCAGAATGCTGCTGACGCTTTGTCCTCACCGTTTCTACTGAAAGTCACTTCATCGCCATTGATATCTATACCAACACGACCATGAGTCTCAAGTCTCTTCTCAAACTTATCTTTCTTCGCTACAATTACTGTACCGTCTACCGAAACCTCTATACCTTTTGCTACTGTTACAGGTCGTTTTCCTACTCTAGACATAAACTACCTCCCTTACCAAATACTACAGATAACTTCGCCGCCAATGCCGCGTTTGAACGCTTCATCGTTTGGAAGCACACCTTGACTTGTAGATACCACTAGTGTACCATATCCATTTTTGAATGTACGGATAGCATCTTTGCCTTGGTGAACTCTTCTACCAGGCTTTGAGATTTTTTTCATCTCATTGATCACACTTGTACCATTCTCATCATACTTCAAGACAACCTTGATCGTCTTTTTGTTACCCTCTAACTCTTTTACTTTAAAACTCTCAAGGTAACCCTTGTCTACAAGAATAGAAACTATTGCCTCAATATTATTTGAGTGTAGAAGTGTGGTTACATCCAATCTTCTCTGTGCAGCATTTCTTATTCGAGTAAGAGAGTCTGCAATTATGTCTGTCATCATCTGTTACTCCTTAACTACCAGCTTGCTTTTCGCATGCCAGGGATGAGGCCTTCATTGGCCATTTTTCTTAAACAAATACGGCAAAGGCCGAAATCTTTGTAAACTGAATGTGGTCTACCACAGATAGAACATCTTGTGTACTCTCTCACAGCAAATTTTGATTTTCGCTGCTGCTTATTGATCATGGACTTCTTAGCCATTATTTTCTCCCTTTAGCGAAAGGCATACCTAGCTTCTCTAAGAGAGTGAATGCCTGCTTGTCATCTTGAACACTTGTCACGATAGTGATATTCATACCATGCGTCTTGATGATCTTATCATAAACGACTTCTGGGAACATCAACTGCTCTTGAAGACCGAAGTTATAACTTCCTCTACCATCAAAACCTTTTCTAGGTACACCTCTAAAGTCTTTGACTCTAGGTAGTGCTATAGATACTAGTTTGTCATAGAAGTTATACATATTTTCGCCTCTAAGAGTCACTTTGATACCACTAGGGGCTCCCTCTCTAGCCTTGAATCCTGCAACAGACTTTTTGGCCATAACGATAACGGCTTTTTGTCCAGCGATCAAAGAGATAGTGTCAGCCATGTTTTGAGTAAGTTTATTATCTTTACCCTCTTCACCAATACCTACTGAGATCACTATTTTTTCAAGCTTTGGAGTCTGCATCGCATTTTCGATACCGCACTCTTCTCTTAGTGCAGGGACGATGTCATTGTACTTTTGCTTCATTCTACTCATAAGATTACGCCTCTACTTTCTTTACATTTGAGATATGGATAGGCATCTCTACAGAAGCAAATCCACCCTCTTTATTCTCTTCGCTAGGCTTGATAGCTTTTTTTGCAAGTTTGCAACCAGCTACGATAACAGCATCTTTTTTAGAAAGTATCTGAAGTACCTCTGCTGTCTTACCTTTGTCATCACCAGCGAGTACCAATACTGTATCGCCTTTTTTGATCTTCATTTTTCCCATTACCATACCTCCGGGGCAAGTGATACTATCTTCATAAAGCCTGCGTATCTTGTCTCACGACTTACAGGTCCAAAGATACGAGTACCTATTGGCTCTTTTTTGTCATCTATAATTACAGCGGCGTTATCATCAAATCTAATCAAAGATCCATTTTCTCTCTGTAGCTCTTTTTTTGTTCTGACGATTACTGCTTTTATCACTTTCCCTTTTTTGACTTTGCCATTTGGGATAGCTTTTTTCACAGAAGCCACTATAACATCACCAACTGATGCATATCTTCTCTTGGATCCACCAAGAACTTTGATACACATGATCTCTTTTGCTCCACTGTTGTCTGCTACAGTCAATCTAGTAAAACTCTGGATCATTACACTTCTCCTCTCTTGAGGATCTCAAGAAGTCTAAATGTTTTAGTCTTTGATAGCGGTCTACACTCAATAGCAGTTGCTGTATCGCCTACATTTGCATCATTCTTCTCGTCATGAATAAGGTATTTCTTAAATCTCTTTACAGTCTTGTGATATCTTGGGTGGAGAACTCTTCTCTCTACCAATAGAGTAGCTGTCTTATCGCCAGCTCTCTTTATCACTGTACCTGTTATCTGTCTTTTTGGCATAGTTGTCCTTTACTTCGATCTGACAGCAGTGATAGCTGTTTGGATCTTTGCGATATCTTTTTTGGCAACTCTTAACTCATTGGTATTTGTAAGTTGCATTGTTTTCTGCTTTGCTTTAAGTGTAAAAAGCTCAAGCTTTTTCTCTTTCAACATCTCAAGAAGTTCTGCTTCTGTCTTGTTTGCAATATCAGTATAGTTCATTGCTATCCTTTGCAGTGATTATTTTTGTCTTGAAAGGTAGCTTGTGTCTAGCGAGAGTAAGTGCTTCTCTAGCAAGAGTCTCTTCTACACCAGCCATCTCAAATATAATTCTACCAGGCTTGATATTCATCACCCACTTCTCAACTGCACCTTTACCTTTACCCATTCTTGTCTCAAGTGGCTTAGCTGTCAAAGGCTTATCTGGAAATACACGGATCCAAGTCTTACCAGTTCTGTTGATCTTACGAGTCATAGTAATTCTGGATGCTTCGATCTGTCTAGAATCAATTCTGCCAGCTTCAGTAGCTTTTAGTGCTATATCACCAAACTCTATCTTGTTACCTCTGAATGATTTGCCGCGATTACGACCTTTCATCTGCTTTCGCCATTTTGTTCTTTTAGGCATCAACATAACTATTCACCTCTTCTTCTTGATGGTTTTCTACCACCTCTTTCTTTTTTCTCTTCTTTTGGCTCAGCTTGGATACCCTTTTGGAGTACTTCGCCTTTGAAGATCCATACTTTGATACCGATGATACCATATGTAGTATGAGCCTCTGCGAAACCATAGTCTATCTTTGCTCTAAGCGTATGTAGAGGAACTCTTCCTTCTAAGTACCACTCAGTTCTAGCCATCTCTGCACCACCTAGTCTACCAGCTACAGATATCTTGATACCTTTTGCTCCTGACTTAAGTGCCGCTTGGATCACCTTTTTCATAGCTCTTCTAAATGCAGTTCTTCTCTCTAGTTGAGTAGCTACATTCTCTGCTGCTAGCTGTGCATTTGCCTGAGGTCTCTTCTCCTCTTTGATATTGATGACAATATCTTTACCAAGCATATTTATGAGAGTTGCTTTGAGCTTCTCTATATCTGCACCTTTTTTACCGATGATGATACCAGGTCTAGCAGTCACTATGTTGATTCTCAATTTTTTAGCTGTTCTTTCGATGATTATATTTGACACACCTGCATAGAATAGCTCTTTTTTGAGATATGTTCTGATCTTATAATCTTCAGCTATAAAATCAGCTGTTCTTCCTTTGGCTGGAAACCATCTTGATTCCCAGTTTCTATTGATTCCTAGTCTAAGACCTATTGGATTAACTTTTTGACCCATGGTTATGCATCCTTCTTAGTAGTTTCGTTTTCTTGAGCAGGTTCTGCCACTTCTACCAAGATATGAGCCGTAGGCTTGATGATCCTACTAGCGGTTCCTCTAGCTCTTGGTCTCCATCTCTTCATAACCGCTGCTTTGTCTACTCTACAGCTAGTTATCACTACCTCTTCTGGCTCATAATCGCCATTGGCAACTGCAGAAGCGATAACTTTTGAGATGATACCTGCTGCTTTGTTGGGCATAAACTCAAGTGCTGCTAGTGCAAGCTCTGCATTCATGCCTTGAACTTCTCTAGCTATCAATCTAGCTTTGTTAGGTGAAACTCTTACGAATTTTAATAATGCTCTACTCATCGCTCACCCTTAACCTATTTTCTTTTGAACAGAGCCCTTGTGGCCTCTAAATGTTCTAGTTGGTGCAAATTCACCAAGCTTATAGCCAACATGATTTTCTGTCACAAATACTGGTACAAACTGTCTACCATTGTGTACATTGATAGTCAAACCGATAAACTCAGGAAAGATCACAGATCTTCTTGACCAAGTTTTGATAGGTTTTGTTGAACCTTCTTCTTTTGCTTTAAGTACTTTTTTCATTAGGTGACCATCAATAAATGGACCTTTTTTTGTCGATCTAGCCATCTTAGCCCCTTATTTCTTACGCTTAGTGATGATGAGTCTATCACTAGCTTTTTTCTTACGAGTCTTATATCCCTTAGTAGGCATACCCCATGGAGAGACTGGATGTCTTCCTGAGTTTGTCTTACCTTCACCACCACCGTGTGGGTGATCTATAGGGTTCATCGCTGATCCTCTAGTCTGTGGTCTTTTACCAAGGTGTCTGCTTCTACCAGCTTTACCGATGACGATGTTTGAGAAATCTTCATTTCCTACTGTACCGACAGTAGCTAGACATTCACCTAGTATATATCTCATCTCACTTGAAGGCATTCTGAGAGATACATACTTACCATCTCTACCCATGATCTGTGCATATCCGCCAGCAGATCTTGCAAACTTACCACCTTGACCAGGGTTGAGTTCGATGTTGTGAACTAGTGTACCGACTGGTATAGACTTCAATTTCATCGCATTACCAGTCTTGATATCAAGTCCTGATTCTGCTGACATTATCTTGTCACCTACACTTAAGCCTTTTGCTTGAAGTACATATCTTCTGTCGCCATCTACATATTTGACAAGGCAAATTCTACAGTTTCTATATGGATCGTACTCTACAGTAGCTACTGTACCTTCGATACCAAATTTATCTCTTTTGAAATCTATCATTCTATATAGTTTTTTTGCACCCGCTTCTCTATGTCTAGAAGTGATTCTACCGTTTGAGTTTCTACCTGCATGAGCTGGTAGCTTCTTAAGGAGACTTCTTACACTTGCTTTAGCAGTGATATCACCACTATCCAAGTTAGTCATATAACGACGCGAAGGTGTGGTTGGTTTGTATGTTTTAATAGCCATCTACTCTCCTTATACCGCTAAGCTTTCGATCTTTGCATCTTCAGGAAGCTTGACATAGAACTTTTTCATATCTGGTCTTTTTCCCTCAATACCTCTAAATCTTTTGACTTTTCCATTCACTCTCATTGAGTTGACTCTCAATGGCGTGATACCGAAAAACTCTTTGAAAACCTCTTTGAGACCATTTTTTGTCATTCTTGGAGTTGTTTGAACTACGATGACACCCTCTTCTTGAAGATCTATAGTCTTTTCTGTATACATAATCGCTTTAATATCTGTAATATCTGCCATCTTAACTCTCTTTTGTCAATTTTTCCCAAACAGCTCTCTCTATAACGATAGAGTGATATGCTGCTACTAGGTAAGCATTTAGCTCATTTGGTTCGATTAGGTATGCATTTTGAAGATTTCTAAATGCCAAAAATGTCTGATCATCGATCATCTCTTTGACTACTAGCACATCTCTCTGCTCTAATCCATTTACGAATGCTCTAGCATCTTTGGTCTTGCCAGACTCTAAAGAGATACTATCAACTACAAATACTTTCTCATTAGCTACTTTTTCTGCTACTGCATGATAAAGAGCTAATTTTTTCTGCTTTTTGTTCACTTTTTGGCTATAGTTTTTGTCTGTGCTAGGACCAAATGCTACACCACCACCTACAAAGATAGGAGAACGAAGAGAACCAGCTCTGGCACGACCGCCACCTTTTTGAGCCCATGGTTTCTTGCCACCACCTCTTACAGCAGAACGGTTTTTAGTCTGAGCACTGTTTGCTCTGAGACCTGATGCATATGCTTTACAATAAAGATATAGATTATGTGGATGAACTTCCAAAAATGCCTTTGGAAGCTCCTCTGTTTTCACTACTACTTGGTTACTCATTTAACAATCCTTACCAATCCTCTAGCCCCATTGTGACCAGGAATTGAACCTTTTAATACTAGGATGCTATTTTCAGCATCAAATGACACAACATCATTTTTGACAGTTACTTTTGTGTTACCGTACTGTCCTGGCATCTTTTTACCTTTTTGGACACGACCAGGCCACTCTGCATTACCGATAGAACCAATTCGTCTACCCATTCTGTGTCCGTGACTACCAGGTCCACCACCGAAGTTATGTCGCTTCATACCACCTGAAAAACCTCTACCCTTTGTATTGAGTGAAGTCTTTACGATGGCTACATCAGCCAATACAGCTAGATTTAACTCACCAGCTTCAGTACCCTCTGCCACTTCGATAGTCATAAATTTGTTAAACTCTTTAGTGATACCAAATTTATTTTGTTGACCCTCTATACTTTTGTTTAGCTTCTTACTGCTATTATAAGCTACAAGTGCTTTGCCATCTTCTCTTACTTCACAGACTTTCGCCTCTACGACTTTGAGGAGTGTGACAGGAACACTTGGTACTGTAATTGTTCTACTCATACCAATTTTTTCTACGATAAATTCCATCATCTACTCCTTATTTGTCCATTGATCTGATTTCTACTTCTATCTCAGGTGCTAGATCCAATTTCATAAGTGAATCAATAGTATCTGAAGTAGCAGAAACGATGTCGATCATTCTCGCGTGAATTCTGATCTCAAACTGCTCTCTTGCGTCCTTGTTGACATGTGGAGATTTGAGCACAGTATAACGCTTCATCTTAGTAGGCATAGGAATTGGACCCCTAATTTCAGCACCTGTTCTCTTAACTGCATCAACGATAGCAGAAACCGATCTGTCTAAGACACGATGATCATAAGCCTTAAGCTTCAATCTAATTTTTTCCATTTTTACCCTTATAAAGAACTCGTTAGTTTTACCTAACATAAATTTTGTTGGACGCGTATTGTATCCAAATACTCTTTGTAGTTAGTCATATTTCTGACCAAAATCATCATCTTTCTCTGAAATCTTTCCTTATTATAAGGATAATATTGAAGATATCTATTGCAAAATCTCGAAAAAATCTGTGACTACACACAGACTACACAAAAATAGTTTATAATCAGCTCGTAATAGTTTTTGGCTTCATAATCGTAAAGATATATGATCAATTTAATTCTCAAATATACCCCAAGGAAA
>WFMX01000220.1 GCA_015488875.1 Campylobacterota bacterium
GATAAATAGGCTATTTAAAAGAAAATAACCTAAAAGTGTGGCCAATACAGTCAAATATATGGATGCTTTGATGATCTTTTGATACATGGCATTACTTTCGCTCAGCACTTGCTCTTCAGGTATGCCTATGATGATCTTCCAGTGTGTTTTCGGAAAATTAAATGTAGCTATGATGCTATCTTTTTTCAATATCGGATCATCATCTACAAACTTTATATCTTTTGTGATATCTTTTGATCTATTTGACTCTTGCTGACTGATGATATTTGCTATTCTCTTGCTATCTTGAGATTCTATATCCACACTCTTCACCAATGCGTTGGCGATGCTTCTGTTGTAATCTGATGGTATAGCACACTTCTCAAATAGTGGCTTGACATCTTCAAACTCTTCCGTAAATGCCTGGCAATCTTTGGTATATATCTGATTTGAGGTTAGGTACTTAGATAGTAACATGGATTTGATCATGATACTTCCCTCTCTATCTACCATCATGAGATATCTATCGGGGAATTTGAAATCACCAAATATCTGCTCTCCCCTCTCCTCTATCTTTATATCTACGCTTGCTACACCTATAAATATACCCTCGCTATATATAGGAGAGACGACTGTTGTCATTCGTATCTTTGTGACAGGATCATTATATACTTTTGTCCAATATGTCCCACCTTTTTTGAGATACTTTGCGACCATATAGAACTCTGTATCTCTATAGTTGATACTACTCTTCTGAGAATAACCCTTTATGAGTTCAAATTTATTATCTACAGTATGGTTAAAAAAGTAGTTGAAGTCTTTCAAATTTTTATCTATCGCATACGGCTCAAACCAGATACCACCGCTCGTGATCAATCCGCTATTGTTTGCCTTTAGTAGATTGACAATGATTTTTTTTCTATCGTTTGAATCTTTTAATTCACTACTCGTAGATGCTAAAGCTAGTACTATCTCTTCTAGTCTATATTTTGTATTTTGTAGATTGCTCAATATTTTGATAGTTGCTAAACTCACCTCTTTTGAAGCGTTGTCTACCAATACATCATTTTTCAGCATAGTAAGTACGCTTAGCATAGTTATCATAAATATAGTACTTATCACAAAAAAGAAACCAAGAAGCTTTGTCTTGACACTATCGTACCATTTCATATTATACTCCATATCAATCATACACTATTCTATCTAATTAATAGTTAAAGATTACTATAGTTTATCTTTTTTGCATGATTAAAAATATCTTGTTATAAAGTGCATAACATCAGCAAATTGAGAGTAGAATACATTTGAAAGTTTGATAATTTAACAATAAGGCATATGATAGTGAGAACAATGGGTCTAAGTGGAGCGATATCTATAGGTATCGGTGGTATGGTTGGTGGTGGTATATTTGCGGTATTGGGTGAAGCGGTATCTCTAGCTCATGGTGCGACTGCCATCGCATTCGCTATAGCTGGGTTTGTAGCACTACTCACATCATACTCTTATGCCAAGCTGTCTGTGACATATCAGAGTGAGGGTGGCACGGTGACATTCATAGACAAGGCTTTTGGTGACAATATACTCTCAGGTAGTGTCAATCTCATGCTTTGGCTTAGCTATCTTGTGACCATCTCTCTATATGCTAGTGCATTTGCATCATATGGTGAGACTTTCTTTTCGCAAAGTAGTTTTTTGATACACCATGGACTTATATTTGTAGCCATCATTACGCCTGCTATCATCAATCTATTGAGTGCTTCACTAGTGAGTAAGAGTGAGACTATCATAGTGTTCATCAAGATATCTCTACTGATTTTTGTCATCTTTAGTGGTGTATCATATGTAGACACTGAGCGACTATCACAGAGCCATTGGGCTGCACCACTCTCCATAGTTAGTGCAGGAATGATAATCTTTGTAGCTTACGAAGGTTTTGAGCTGATCGCAAATGCTGCCGAAGATATAAAAGAGCCTACTAGAAATCTACCTCGTGCTTTTTATAGCTCTGTCATCATCGTCATAGTTCTCTATATACTCATCTCCATCATCACTGTAGGCAGTGTATCTGAAGATATCTTGATGA
Source organism: Campylobacterota bacterium (assembly GCA_015488875.1). Taxonomy (GTDB): domain Bacteria; phylum Campylobacterota; class Campylobacteria; order Campylobacterales; family Sulfurovaceae; genus SZUA-451. The sequence goes on from WFMX01000220.1 coordinate 2,063, forward strand.
AAGCGAAAGATTATGCACTTGCCATAGCCGTCAAGCCATCTCTCGGACAGACAGGGTTCGTCATAGTCTCCATAGCTGCACTGCTCTCTACATTTTCAGCCATCAATGCTACGATATATGGTAATGCACGGCTAGGATACATCATCGCCAAAGATGGCAAGCTACCCAAAGAGATGATGATAGAGAAGCATGATGTCCCTTTCGTGGGAGTCATATATACTACTGTCCTGAGTCTGCTTCTAGCAAATACCATAGATTTGACTGAGATAGCCATCATAGGAAGTGCAGGCTTTTTGTTGATATTTTTACTCGTAAATATAAGTGCATATAGACTCAGAGAGACTATCAAGGCAAGCAAATTTATCACTATCCTATCATCACTCACGAGCTTCATAGCACTCTCCACTCTGCTCATCCACTCATATAGCACCAACCCACAAGCGATCATTATATTTATGGCTTTTATCCTCATCTCCATACTTTTTGAACTCATATATGGAAGATTTTCTAGGATACAGTTTTTTCATAGAGCTTATAAAAAACACTAATATTTTCTTTTCTATTTTTGAAATTATAAAACTGTTGCTAGTTCCCATCACTCTTTACTATAATGTCCCCACAGATCAACACCAAAAAAAGAAAACCTTATTCCAATTAGCAGTAAAATGTTAAAATAAGAAAAAAAACAATAGGAGATCCATTATGAGCAGAAAAAGAAAGACATACTCAGCAGACTTTAAAGCAAAACTTGTGTTGGAAGTATTACAAGA
>WFMX01000221.1 GCA_015488875.1 Campylobacterota bacterium
GAGCTTATCACTCAAAAATTTGGTATGCCAAAAGCATAAAAGTGCTAAGATTACAAAACAAAAAGTAGGAGAGAGTATGAAACGAGAACTCATCATAGCTAGTAGTGCCATTTTACTTCTTTTGGGTGGTTGCACCCAAGAGACACAAAACTCACTAAGTCGTTCACTACAAAACTGGACGGGAACTGATGGTGTGTTAGACATCTACGCTGGAGACAAACTAGTCAAGAGATTTATCAAGATAGATAAACTCTCTACAGCATATGGCTCAAATGACAACAAGATGAGACCATATAGATATGGATATGGTGTAGATGATAAAAACTTCAACGAACAGCAAGACAAAGGTGAAAAGAAAGTCTATTTTGAGTTTTCGGACTACTCGACAAGCTACATATTTTATGATTACAACTAAGGAGGATAGATGAAATTTATATCGACAAAAGACGCGCCAGAGGCTATAGGACCATATTCTCAGGCTATAGAGGTGAATGGTATTGTATACACATCAGGTCAGATAGGGCTACTGCCAGATGGCAAATTGGCAGGTGAAACTGTAGATATACAGATGCACCAAGTGATGAAAAACTTATATTATGTATTGGAAGCTGCTGGAGCTCAATTTGAGGATGTCATAAAGACTACTATATATTTAGAAGATATGCGTGACTTTGATACTATCAATAAAATATATGAGTATCACTTCAAAGATCATAGACCAGCTAGATCCACAGTAGCGGTCAGAAGTCTACCAAAAAATGTCAAAGTAGAGATAGATCGTATAGCTATTGCACATACTCATGTAGATTTCGGATAATAATCAGCACTATTTAAAAGTATGTTAAACCTAATTTGGGTATAATCACGAACTTTTTTAAGATTTTCAATACAATAAAGGGTTTGCTATGTACGCAATCATAAAAGCAAGTGGTCAACAGTTCAAAGTACAAGAGGGCGATATCATCTCTTTTGACAAAATGGGACTAGAGCCAAAGAGTGCCGTAGAGTTCAAAGAGGTTCTAGCACTAGACAATGGTGAGTTGACAGTAGGTACTCCGTTTGTAGAGGGTGCAGTGGTCAAAGGTGAAGTGGTCAATGAAGGCAGAGATAAAAAAGTGATCATTTACAAAAAAAGAAGAAGAAAAGATTCTAAACTCAAAAGAGGCTTTAGAAGAGATTTCACAAGAGTTAGAATAACTTCAATCGCATAAGGAGAAGAAATGGCACACAAGAAAGGTCAAGGGTCTACCCAAAACAATCGTGATTCAGCTGGTCGTCGTCTAGGCGTAAAGAAATTTGGTGGTGAAGCAGTCATACCTGGCAACATCATCATCAGACAGAGAGGAACAAAAGTTCATCCTGGTACAGGCGTAGGTATGGGTAAAGATCATACTATATTTGCCTTAGTAGAAGGTGTAGTAGAGTTCGGAAACAGAACAAACTCACAAAAGAAAGTATCAGTAATACCTGCATAATTTCTACAAAACCTGAATCTCTTCAGGTTTTTATCAAATCCAACAACCCCAGATATCATTAAAACTCCAGAAGGTGAGGAAATTTCATCACAAATATAGGACTACTACTGTGCAAATAGACATATCCGTCATCATACCTACATACAATGGGGCGACTTACCTACCCAAGCTACTAGAAAAGCTTCAAGAGCAGAGTATAAAATTCGAACTCATCATCATCGACTCATCATCTAGAGATGAGACCGTAGAGATAGTACAGAAATACACAGAGCATATCATCATCATACCACAGAGTGAGTTTGATCACGGTGGCACTCGCACCAAAGCTGCAAAAGAAGCTAGTGGAGAGATAGTGGTATTTCTGACACAAGATGCACTCCCTGTAGATGAGTTCGCTATAGAGAGGATAGTAGAAGTATTTGATGATGAAAAGATAGGTGCAGCCTATGGTAGACAGATAGCCTATCCTGAGACATCTATATTTGGCAAACATCTCCGCTCATTCAACTACCCCGCTGAGTCACATTTCAGAAGCTATGCCGATAGAGATAGATATGGTATGAAGACTGTATTTTTGTCAGATAGTTTCGCAGCCTATAGAGTAAGTGCCTTAGAGCAGATAGATTGGATAAAAGATGGTCTCATCAGTAGCGAAGATAGCTACGCAGGTGCCAAGATGCTACTAGCAGGATACCAACTAGCATATGTAGCTAAAGCTACAGTATTTCATTCACATAGCTACACTATCATAGAGGAGTTCAAGCGATATTTTGATATAGGAGTCTTTTACAATAGGCAGAGATGGATACAAGATGAGTTTGGCAAGGCAGAGGGAGAGGGTGGTAGATATGTCAAGTCTGAGTTGAAATATCTCATAAGAGACCATGCATATCATCAAATTCCACAATTTTTCATCAGAAATGGCATGAAGTACATAGGATACAAACTAGGCAACAACTACGACAAACTACCATCATCCATCATAAGAAAACTAAGTATGCACCCGCATTGGTGGGATAGAAGTGGAGCGTTGTAGCTCCTTAAATTCTATCAGCAAAGTATATACATCAATGTCATCAATCATATGAAAAGATTAAAACCCAAGTCCTTTGCTACAACTTGGGAACTAAAAATATCTAACTTTTTTCAGTTTATACTTAAAGTATAAACTATTTTAGTTGGCTGCTTTTCCTAGATCCCACATAGGCATGAAGATACCAAGTGCCATCAACAGGACGAGTCCTGCGATAAAGAACATCATGATAGGCTCTATATAGGTAGATAAGTTATCTATGATGTCTTGGAAACTCATATTGTAATACTCTGTGACCTTATCTAGCATCGCATCGAGCTGACCACCAGCTTCACCAGCTTTTATCATTTGTAGTAACATATTTTCAAAGAGTCCTGTCTTGCCATATGCTTCAGCAAGACTCATACCTCTACCAATATTTGCATTTACAGTCAATAGTTTGTTTTTGATCAAACTATTGTCAACCATTCCCACAGCAGTATCAAGTGCCTCCGCCACTGGTATACCAGCCTTTACAAGCTCACCAAATACAAGAGTATATTTATGCATAGTTGATAAAAATATGACTTTGTTTATCAGATAAAACTTTGGGTGCAACAATAGAGTATCTATTTTTAATTTCACTTCTGGATTGTTTTTATATAGGTACTTGATGGTATTGATGAATATAAACATTCCAGCCAAAAACAAGAGACCATAATCATTAAAAAGTTTTTCAAGAGCCAAAAGTATAAGAGTAGGCAAAGGAAGCTCTGTCTCAAACTTGTCAAACATCTCCTTAAACTTCGGCACAACCACCATTATTAGGATAGTAAATGCTATACCCATGGCAGTGAGAGTTATCAGGGGAGACCTGATACCTTTTTTGAACTTGGCGGTATTGTCTCTGATATCTTCTAAAATATCTGACAACTTATGGTAAGCACCTGAGATATTACCTGTCCTCTCTCCCAAGTCGGTCATAGCTATGGTGACATTTCCAAAATCATCAGCAAACTTACTCATAGCATCAGTAAAACTCCTACCAGAGTTGATATCATTTACTACGACAGCATAGATCTCTTTGAGATCTTTGTTGTCTGTATTTTCTGATACATCTGCGAGCGTATCGTTGATAGGTATACCTGCATCTGTCATGACAGCTATCTGTCTGATGGTAGATATCTTATCTGGTACTGGTATCTTCTTTTTGGCACCCTTTTTGAGATTTTTCATAAAGTTGGCCATCACCACTTCCAATGGAGCACTTGTCTCTACTGCCTTTATGATCATAGCACCTGGAAACTTCGACTTAGCAACCCCTATGACTGCCACTTTATTATCGGCCTGAAGCAACTCAACTCTTTTGTGACCTTTTTGCATCACTGTTACATCAAAATACATTCTACAACCTTGCTACTCTAAATATCTCTTCGACTGTAGTATTGCCATCTAATGCCTTGTGGATACCATCTTCGAACATTGTCACAAACCCCTCTTGGGTCGCCTGCTTCGTCATCTCCTCTTTTGATGCACCTGATGCAATCATCCTAGATAGTGCATCAGTGATAGGCAACACTTCAGATATCATCTCTCGACCAGCATATCCTGAGTGTTGACAATCTTTACACCCTTCACCTTTGTAAAATACAGGATTTTCGGGGAGATACTCTTCTATCTCCGACATCATCTTCTCTGATATAATATCCTCTTTTCGACAACTCATACATATCTTACGAACCAATCTCTGAGCCTGTATGCCGACCAAAGCACCACTGACAAGGTATGTCTCTATACCCATATCCAAGATTCTGTTTACCGCAGATATCGCATCATTGGTGTGCAGTGTAGACAAAACCAAGTGACCAGTAAGTGCGGCTTGTATCGCTATCCTAAGGGTCTCCTGATCCCTGATCTCCCCGATCATTACTTTATCTGGATCCTGTCTCAGTATAGATCTCAGTGCCTCTGAAAATCCCAATCCTACTTTTGCATTGACTTGAACCTGCTGTATACCATTCATTTGATACTCCACAGGATCTTCGACTGTAATGGTCTTGTCTTTCACATCTTTGATGGCATTCAAAGCACCATATAGGGTAGTCGTCTTACCACTACCAGTAGGTCCTGTCACCAAGACGATACCGTATGGAGCTTCGATAGCCTTTGAGAATATATCATAATTTCTCACACTCATACCAGCATCTTCGAGTCGTATCATCACTTTGGATTTATCCAAAATCCTCATAACTATAGATTCACCAAATAGTGTCGGAAGCGTAGAGACCCTAAAGTCAAATGGTCTTCCTGAAACCACAGTACTAAATCGTCCATCTTGTGGTTTTCTCTTCTCGGCTATATCTAGGTTGGATAATAATTTAACTCTTGATGATAAAGGAGCAAATATATCCTTGTCAAATATAAAACTCTGTTTCAACATACCATCAATACGATCTCTAACTATACAGTTTTTCTCTGTCGCTTCTATATGTATATCACTCGCTCTACCAACTATAGATGATTTGACTATAGTCTCTATGAGCTTCAAAACTGCAGGAGATTCATCCTCCGCAAAGGCTTCACCGTCACCACCTGTATCTCTAAGGTCAGTTCGTATATCATCTATTAGCCCTTTGATACTCTCATTGATCTCTAGTTGCTGGAGGTGCTTTCTGATCTGTGATGGTTTTGCTATCGCAACATTAATAGGTTTTTTGGGGAAAATTCTCTGAAGTGCATCTCGTGCTGCCATATCCAACGCATCACCGAAGGCGACCAATATATTGAGATCAGTCTCCTCTATAGGCATCGCGTTGAATTTAATGAGTTGCCTATACGGTAGTTTACTAAATAGTTGCATATCAATCTCAACTTCATCAAGATCTACATATTCATTATTTAACTCTTTTGCAACTATCTCAAGTATGGGAGATATATTGATACCCTCTATCGTCTCTAGGTGATCAAGTGTTATAACTCCCTGCCGTATCATCTTTGCGAGGTATGATTCTACTACATGCAGGTCTATCATTTTCTCTTTCACAAGATTGCTAAATGATACTTTTTTAGGGGGTCTACTTTTTACTAATTTTGATATAGCCTGTTTTGTTATTAGCTTCTCGCCTAGCATCATCTGAATAAGTTTAACCATTATCCTGCTCCTAATATATTCTTATACTTTTCAACTCATTAGTATATCACTTTTTTTCTCATGTTTAGCAATATCTGCCACTATATATTATAATTTTCCATCTTCTATGTCAAGAAGTAATTTTTTTGCCGATGCCGAATTTGTCTTTTTGATATAAACACTCAAAACTTCTACAGCTTCGTCTTTGTCACCCATCTTGACCTTTGCTTTCGCAAAGATCAGCCAACCCTCTTCGAGTTTACTATTTATATTGTTTGTGACCAATGCCCACTTCTCTGCTTCGAGATATTGCCCTTTAGCATAATAGGACTTTGCCAATGAGAGAGAATCCTCATAACTTTTGCTATGTATAAAGCTCTCTTTTTTGTTGTTTATCTCACTTTTGATCACCTCTGTATCAGAGTCCCCATCATCCGTAGATGCCTTTGGATATTTATCTGTCACTTCGATCTTTAAGTATTTTCTCTTATGCTCTTTTTCTACTGCCTCTAGCATCTCAGGATCATCAACACTGATCTTAAATTCACTATCGTTACTCTTGACCGAGCTACTATTATTCTCCTCTACTATATCACAATTATCCTCTTTGGCAAATGCTAATTTTGGTATCGTAATATTGTGCTCATTGAGATAATTAGCAACTTTTATATCCACTTGCTCCCTATTCAATACATAAAGCACTATCAACAATTCAAGAAGTATAAAAGCATACCAAGGTATACGCTTTTTAGATCTATAGACTCTCCATTTACCCTCTAGTTCTTCTACATTATACATCTATATACCCCAACTTAATAGCAGCCATCTCTATGAATTTTGTAGAGAATTTTTTATAATTGATTTTAGATTTGTCATGCATATCATAATGCTCATATAATTCAAAGATAGAGAACATCAACTTGTTTGCTTCCCTATAGTTGCCCTTGGTTAATTTATATATCAAGCCAATATGCCTTCGCTTTATGATATTTGCCAAATCAAAAAAGTTCTTTTTTAGTAGCTTTTTGTGTACATAAGTCTTTACATCTTCCCGACTGCCATTCTCTAGCTCTATCACTTCCCATATACGAGATTGAAAATGCTCTTTTGCCACCATATCTTCATTTTCATCTTCTGTCTTATGGAGTGCTACCACAAACTTGACTGTTCGTGTATCTGCCAAGAGACGGATCATCTCCATGGTGTCTTTGGAGTACATCTGTGCCTCATCAAGCAAGATGATGATCTCTCGTTCACCACGAATACTTCTACAATAATCAACAAGCATAGAGAAGTTGACTTGTGTATTTTGTGGTAAATCTTTCTTTGTGATAATCTTAAAGAGCCTACTGAGAAACTCCTTGTGATTTGTGATAGGCGTGGCGAAGTAGTGCAAATCTTTTTGGTACTTGTGATTGTGATAGAGACGGTTCAGTATGATACTTTTACCTGTGCCAGGGCTACCAAATATCAGTATCATCTTGAGCTCTTTCTCTATGCTAGAGAGAAGCTGATCATAAGCCTTGATCGAAGAACCTAAGTTTATATAATCATCTACATCTATAGAGTCTACAAAGACATTTTTTGCTAAGCTATATCTACTACTTTCCATGGACTTTCTTGTATCCCAAATCTCTCAATGATATATCTTTTGAGTTTTTTATAATATGCGGAGTGACTATTATGACCAACTCTATAACTTTCTCTATCTTCTCTTCTCTCTTAAATGCATATTCAAATAGTGGCAAATCTCCAAGAAGCGGTACTTTATTGACTTTTGTACCTGTCTGGCTTGTGATGAGTCCACCAAGTATAGCGTGGTGACCGTCTTTTACTTTGATGACAGATGACAATTGTCTCTTTATCATATCTGGTGGGATATCTCTAGCTCCTGCCTGTCCTGATATAGGCTCTAGCGTATCAGAGATAGATGGATTTATCTTGAGAGTTATGATGCCATTAGCATTTATCTCAGGAGTAATATCTAGTAAAACACCTGCAAATACAGAGTTGACCGACTCACCCTCAGCAGCATTACCACCACCAGAACCTGCTAGTAGCGTACTTGACTTGATCTTATAATAGAGTTGCTTACCTACACTGATCATAGCTGGCTGATTGTTGAGAGTCATGACTCTAGGACTAGATACAGCTTTCACATCACCTTGCGTGGCGAGAAATTTGATAACATCTGTCACTTCAGCAGTGCCTCTCATATCGAGCAGACTTGCACTTGTTGGTCTCGTATTTGGAGCGTATGTCGCATCTGTCACACCACCATTGGCTGTATCTACTACATATGAAGCTAGATTTTGTTGACCCATCGCTAGTGAACTGATCTTGAAATTTTGCAGTTTATACAGCTGAGTCCAATCAATACCTGTCGTAGTACTATCATCAAATGTGACTGTCAATATCTTGACATCTATCAAAACCTGAGTTCTCAATTGCTTACTCAATGTATTGATATATTGTCCCACCCTTGCCAACTGCTTGTCAGTACCTGTTACTGTGATCATGCCAGCAGAAGGGTTGATGATAGGCAATAGAGGGTTATACTCCCATTTTTTTCCATCAGGACCTATCCAAGAATCGCCAGCCTTTGTGTAGTGTGTACCATCATCATTTACACCACTCAAAACTCTCTGAATGTCATCAGAGATAGTCGACCAAAATGTAAACTCATCAGTATTCTCTATAGACATACCTGTCTTAGTGCCATCAGTACTGCTACTACTTCCTGTGGCTGAGTTACTAGAGTCAGATATGATGACATTCGATCTACTCTTACCGACTCTCTGTCCAGATATATAATGAACTCTGAAAGTTTTGGTAGTCAGATACGATATCATAAGTTTGTTACCCTTGAGGGTATAGTGAATATTATTATCTTTCAATACTGTATCCAAGAAGCCTTTTAGAGAAGTATTTTTCAACTTCACGAAATATAACTTCTGCTTCAACTTGATCTTTGCCCAACTATCTTGTACTATAACTGTCATATCACATGTATCTGCTAGATTTTCAATAGCATCACCTATGGATAGCTTATTGTCAATTGTTACCGTAAATAACTTATTTGTACAAGTGCTAGCATTTGATGCTATCGGCAACAGCATGACAATCGCTGATAGCAAAATACCCTTTGCCCATATTTTTTTAATACTCATTATCTATCATCCTTCATTTTGATTATGCCATCATTCTCATGCAGAAAAAGTTTTTTGATCTTATTTTTCTTTACAAGGACAACACCTCTTGTTCCGATATGTGTCAGATTGTAGTCTGATACACTATCTCCCTCACTATGCCACTCACCATTTATATATGCCTTATTGTTCATGATACCACTCAATGTCAATTTCGCATAGACTTTTTTTGTCACCGATGAGACAGTTGTGTTTGTCTCTTTTTGTATGGCGACAAATGGATTGAGAGTTGATGAGAGTTGCTTCAGTGCCACACCTTTTCTAGGTGCTTTGATCTCTTCCACCATACTATCTATCTCTTCTATGGCTACATTTGCAAATAGAATCGAACTCATAATACCAAAACCTATTATATGCTTTTTCATTAGTGGTTTATCCCCCATACTGAGATATTGATATCTGCATTGATACCTTCGCTTGTACCCTTAAGAACACTAGTATATACATCTGTCACTAGTGTATTTTGCTCCAATACATTCAAGAATTTTACAACATTTTTGAAGTTGCCTGTTGTGCCTACTTCTATCTCCAATACATGCCCAAAACTTCCCTTGGTGTCTGTATAGTTATTTTTTATGAAATCCAAATCTATATTGTTTACTTTTGCATTTTCTGCTATGGAGTTCAAAAATATTGCCCAACTCTTTTGATTGAAAAGCATTGGTGACAATTTATTCAGGCTACTATTAATATATGCTATATTTTTATCCAATCCGATAATTCTATCTTTTTTACTCTTGATATCCCTATCGTACTTTTTGATATAAAAATTTCTATCTCCGCCAACCGTAATCGAGTTGAGATAGGTATTTTTCTCTGCTATACTCTTGTTGAGTCTATTTTTTTCTGCCTCTGTAGTCTTATACATGTCTTCAGAGTAAGGCAAGAGATACATATACGCTACCATCGTGATGATACCTGCAACTCCCAAGATCATCAACCACTTTTCGCTCTCTTTTTTATTGGCGAAATATTTATCCATTTTCTCCAGTTCATCTGCTATTGCTTTCATCGTAAATCCACCTTATTTTTTCATCATCTTAGCTTTATCGTCACCAGACATAGAAGACGCAGACGAATCAGATTTCAACTCAACCCTCAATACTCCACTATAAAAACCATTGTCTGCATCTTTTGATATCTCTGCTATATCAATGGAGTTGATCTCATCGAAATGTTTTTCAGATATATGTTTGATCAATCTTGTAATCTCCTTATTGTCCTTACTCAAAAGATGAAATGTAAATGTATCGCCATCACTCGATATAAAATCGGTATTTACTTTAAACTTTCTGATATCTTTAGCAAAAGTATAGAGAAGTTCAGATTTGAGTTTATAGTTGACCTTTTTGTCATGTATGGATGTGAGAGTCTTCTCTTTGCCATGATATATTCTCGCTTTATCTCCTATTTTTACATCTAGTGCTTTCATCTCTTTCTTCTTTTCACCCAAGACTTTCTTATACTTGCTATCCTCTGCACTTAACTGCTGGTCTTGGGCAGTGAGTACCATGTTGGTAGCATCATTCATATACGAACCCACCAGATAAACAAGAGGATATGATATACCCAGCGTAATAGAGACAGCAGTAGCGATGATAAACTGTCCGCTTGTCCGCTTGTAAAATACAGGAGGTCTCTCAAATATAGTGAAGTTGATTGTACTATCTACATCTTCCAAGTATTCTACAGAGGTCATAGAGAGCATCAACTGTAACTGATCAGTATACCAATCATCATTTTCTAGATTGAAATTAAAATTCAATTCCGAAGATTGCAATCCGAGATAATTTTCACTATACTCATCAAGCCCAATGATAGGACCCAAACTACTTCCTATAAACATTTGATCAATCGTAGGAAGATCAAAAGCCCTCTTGGCATATATAATGATATCGTTTATAGTGATAAAGACATCACCAAAAAGCTTCATGAGGTTTTGCTGATAGTCTGCGTGGACTGTCTTTAGACCTTCAGACTCCAATACTTTGTAGAACTCTGCTTCGTCAACCCTATCACCACTCAATTCGCAATATTTATCATAAATTCTCTCAAGCGAATATTCGATGGATTTTGCATATAGATACTGACCATTTTGATAAAATGTGATAAAGGCATCATTCTGAGTGATATATATGAAGCAGTGGACTCCATTATCACTCAATATCTCTCTATCATATACAGATTTGTACAATAACGGAGCAGGAACTATGAGATCTATATATTTTGTGTCATATGTGATATCTACAAAAGACTCACCTAGTATCTCTTGATCTACAACAAACAGATCAAAGATACGAAAATCACCTGTAGTCTCTCTCTCTATATATTGTATAGAGTATTCTATTGCCTGATCTAGTCCCAACTCTTCATATGCTTTTACTTCAAGGGCACCATCTGTATCCTCCGCAGAAATACTGCGACTTATCTCTACACTAGAAGATATGATGTCTTTATTATTAATGTATGTAGAGACAAAATTGGTACTATCATATATCAACTTTTTTTGCTGTATTAGCTTTTGACCCTTGAGTAGATAATATTTTCTATCGTAGGCATCTACAGAGAAGACACCTTTGATTTTTGATTTTTTTTCACCCATTTATGAACTTCCTTCCATCCAACTAAAACAATTATATATGTTATAATATTAAAACTTTCTTATCTGACTGATATTTTATAATTTTAGAGTCAAATTTTATACAATATAGCCAAATTCTTCTAAAGATTCACGATCTTTGCTCCATCCTTTTTTGACAGAGACAAACAGATTGAGATATATTTTCTTTCCACTAAAAAGCTCTATCTCTTCTCTAGCACTCTTCCCTACTCTCTTGATAGTCTCACCTCTATTTCCTACTATGATACCCTTTTGGGTCTCTTTTTCTACTACAATAGTCGCATATATTTTATCCATATGATCGCTCTCATCTATCTTTTCTATAGTCACATCACTCTCGTATGGTATCTCATCGCTGAGATTTTCAAATATAGCCTCCCTGATGAGCTCTTTATATATATCACGGATATTGTCTGTAGTCAATATCTCAGTATCATACAAAAATGGTGAAGTTGGCAAATATTTTGATATCTCATCTAAGAGCTGTGCTTTACCTATCTTTTTGTTGACAGAAAATGGTATGATAGCTTCAAATCTATCTTGGTACTTCTGATACTCTCCTAGTTTTCGGAGCAGATCACCCTGTTTGATATGATCCATTTTTGTGAGCAGTATGATATGTTTCAAGTTTTTTGATTGTGGTAGTGCCAAAAACTTCTCATACTCTGTGAGCTTATCGGTAGCAGGAGCCAAAAACAGTATAAGATCACTATCTCCCATAGCTTTGAGTGCTTCATCTAGCATAAACTGATTTAGAAGTCTCTCTTTTTTATGTATGCCTGGAGTATCCACAAATATAATTTGATTATTTTTATGCATCACTATGATATTCATCCGCTTTCTAGTAGCTTGAGCTTTCTTAGATACCATAGCCAACTTCTCACCTACTATATGGTTGAGCAGTGTACTCTTACCTGCATTTGGTCGACCCACGACTGCTACGAAACCAGCTTTTGTATCTATATTGTTATCTGACATTTTTCTCTCTTGATTTTGATTGTGAATTATATCTGATATGATAGTAGATTAAACCAAAATAGCAGATTATATAAAGTATGTTTTTACAAAACCGATCGGAAACGATGGCTTTAGCCTCGTAAAAGGTGAAAACAAAGCATCACTTCCGAGTTTTGCAAGAACTCCATTATCTTTTGTGTGATTATATCAAAAAAGGCTCAATATTGAGTAAAATAGAGATATAATCCAAATATGAAAAATCAAGAATATATAGAAAAAGTAGAGATATTGAAGAGATGGGCAAAAGCCTACTATGTGGATGATGACCCAAAAGCGACAGATGAGGAGTATGACAAACTCTATCACGAAGTGTTGGAGCATGAGCGAAATCACCCTGACGAGACAGTAGATGACTCCCCTACTCTGCGTGTAGGTGGAGTGGTCAGAGATGAGTTTAGCAAGGCTACACATATCAAGCGAATGTGGAGCATGGAAGATGTCTTTAGCACGATAGAGGTAAAAGAGTGGCTAGATAGAGTGGTCAAAAATGTGGGTGGATCTACTCTCTTTTGTGAGCCAAAGTTCGATGGTGCTAGTATGAATCTACTCTATGAAGATGGCAAGCTCATCCGTGCGATCACTAGAGGTGATGGAGTAGTGGGTGAAGATGTGACCCAAAATGTCCGTACCATACACTCTGTACCACTATCTATAGAGTATCATGAACTTATAGAGATTCGTGGTGAAGTGGTCATACGCAAAGATGACTTTGAAGCCATCAACAAAGAGCGACTTGCACAGAGAGGATCACTCTTTGCCAATCCACGCAACGCAGCCGCAGGTAGCCTCCGTCAACTCGACTCATCTATCACCGCCAAGCGACGATTGGTCTTTTATCCGTGGGGATTGGGCGAAAACACCCTACCCCAATCCACACTCTCAGCCAAGATGAAATATATCCACTCACTAGGATTTCTCAGTCCGCCATACACCAAAGAGTGCAAAGAGCTAGACGAGATAGAGGAGTTTTATAGATTTCTGATATCCCAAAGAGATGATATACCGATGATGATGGACGGCATGGTGATCAAAGTAGACGATATATCCTTAGAAGAGGCTCTCGGATATACAGTCAAAGTACCCAAATGGATGGTAGCATACAAATTTCCTGCTGTAGAGAAAGTGACCAAAATCAACGCTATCACTATGCAAGTAGGACGCACAGGTGTCATCACCCCTGTAGCAGAGGTAGAGCCTGTAGAGATAGAGGGTGCTATTATCAGTAGAGCCACTCTACACAATTTCGATGAGATAGAGAGAAAGGATATCCACATAAGAGACAGCGTCATACTCATCCGCTCTGGTGATGTCATACCCAAGATAGTCAAGGTATTAGCAGACAGGAGAGATGGCACAGAGCAAAAGATAGATAGACCTACCACTTGCCCCACTTGCCACTCTGAGCTACTCGACGAAGGGACTCTCATCAAGTGCCAAAACTTAGAGTGTCCAGATAGAGTAGTAGGCTCTATCATACACTTCGCCAAAAAAGGCTCTATGAATATAGATGGCTTAGGATCAAAAATAGTAGAGATGCTAGTAAAAGAGGAAAAGATAAAAGACATATTGGGTCTATATAGTCT
>WFMX01000222.1 GCA_015488875.1 Campylobacterota bacterium
TACAAGATAAACAAGAAGAGTTCATCTCTATTTATAAGAGTGCTATAGAGAAAGCAAAACGAGAAGGAAGAGAAGAGGGAATTAAGGAAGGTAGAGAAGAAGTCAGAAAGGAAAGAATTGCAAAAAGGCGAGAGATGGAGATGCTAGAGAGTGAGAAAAAAATCAGAAAAGAGAAGATAGAGATAGCCATCAATCTCAAAAAAGCAGGAGTAGATGATGAGACTATCGCTACTGTGACAGGAGTTGTGCAGTAGTGTAGCCGAGATCTGATATAGCCTGTCGAAAAAACACAATTTAGATATATAGAAACGATACACAGTTAGGGGACATTGGTTTTGTGAGTGAAGCGAATGAAACCTGTGTCCCCGCATAGTGGATATTTGACCTCTATTGAACGGTAGGGTTCTGGTGATTTGTGATGCGTGAATGAAGTGAATGTATCGCAAATCACTAGTTGCTAGTAGAAGTGGCTCGTAAGCTTGGACTTAACTAGCATTCAAAGCTATAGTTCCAAAAATTACTTTTAAAAAACTTGAAAAACTAGAGAAGTTTAGCTATCGTTATAGAACTTTATATCAAATGAGTTGTAGTTTTCAATATAAAATAACTCTTATTATATTAATCATATGGTATAATAACGCACCCCAACTCAGAATCATCAATATCATTACCTAGATTATATAATAAAGGAGATTCTGTCGTGATAAGCAGAGATATGGATCAGATAAGAGAGTTATTGATAGGTGAATTTATTCGCGATACTAAAAGAAAATTTGAACTCTTAGAGAGTAGACTTGATGAACTCCAAGAGGAGAATCTGCGAAATGTAAATGCTCTATCTAAGAATATATCATCCAAAATGGAACAGCTACACCAAAATAACAGTAGAAAGTATGAGTATCTAGAGAATTTGCTAGAGGCAAAGATAAAAGAGCATGAAGGTTTGAATAGAAACGAGTTCGACACTATCATCAATGACATGACACAACAGAAAGAGTTTGCCAACAAATCGCTAACTGCTATCAAAAAGATGTTTGATATCAAATTGAAAACCCTTAAAGATGACATGGAGGCTAAGAGCGTCTCCAAGATATCACTATCGTCAATGTTCTTAGATCACTCACTGAAGCTTAAGGGTTCAGATATAGAGGGTGAAATACAAAATATATTTGCAAATGATAAAATCGATACAAAATGAACGATTTTACAAAACTAAAGACGCTTCTTCTTCAAGAGGAGATCGATAAGATAGATGATATAACATCAAGTATATCTTCACTTCAAAATCAACAAAAAAAAGATGTATTAGTAGATAGGCTATCTCTCATCATCACTGAGATTTTAGCAAAAAGTCTAAATAAAAATAGAACCGAACTCTATACTACGCTACAGCCTGTTATAGCCAAAGGTGTCATAGACGAGCTAAATGATTCCAACAATAATCTAAAAGAGATACTATTTCCTATCATCTCATCATCCATACAAGAGCAGGTGCGAGAACAGAAAGATACCATAGTAGATGCTCTGTATCCTATCATGGGTAATATGATCAGCAAATATGTATCGACCGCATTTAAAGATATGATGTATGAGGTCAATAGTAAGATACAGCATAGTATATCATTTGCAAATATACAGAGAAAGATAAAATCAAAAATATATGGCATAAGCGAAGCAGAATTGCTACTCAAAGATACGAGCTTTGGTGATGTGAAAGCTATATTTTTGATACACAAAGAGTCTGGACTCCTGATAACAGATCTGCACAAATCTGATGAGGATGAGATAGAAGAGAGTGAAATGGTGGCATCTATGCTGAGTGCCATCAGAAGCTTTGTGAATGACTGGATAAGCCAACACGATAGTATGAGTGAGATAAGTGAGATAGAGTATGGCAACTCATCTATACAGATAGAGAGTGCTGGCAGTTGCTATCTAGCAGTAGTGTCAAGTGGAGGTGCTGAGATAGGGGATAGACTATCCAAAGTTTTATCTCAGGTCGTAGATGCACACTCTGTAGAGATATCTCAGTTTGATGGAGATAGTAGTGGCATAGATATAGTGGATATTCAAAGATTGTTGTCTACTCTATTTGAGGAGAAAGATGAGACAGTAAAGAGCGGTACGCCTATGATGAGCATATTGCTCTTTTCCATGCTTCTACTCATACCTATAGCGTACTATACAAACGAATCTTACAATTCATATCTAAAGATAAAAACCCAAAGAGCTATAGAGGGTATCTTGCAAGAGTATCATATACATGTCTATGACCTAAAGATAAATGACAATGAAAATGGGAGTGTAGATATAAGCGGATTGATACTAGATGATAGTGATATGAATAAGACAGATTTCATCTTTCGCAGTATAGATCATGTCAATAAGCTAAGGTCAGTAGATCAAAATTTTGATAAAAATTATAAGATTAGGGAGCATATCAAACTAAAAAATGATCTAAGTTATATAGTTACAAATATAAATAAAAAATATGGTTCAAACATCCAATATGCCTTTGTGAATGAGATAGTACTATTTAAAGGTACGATCATAGATAAAGAGACTAGAGACAGTATAGTGAGGAAGCTATCCGATCGCTTTGGATACGATAATAGAGTATATAATTTTACAATTTTGGAAAGTATAGATAGCAGAATATATTTCGATGTTGGTTCAGATATAATCTTAAAAGAGTATAATAGTGTTTTAGATAATGTGGCAGCACTGCATAGAGAAAATAGCAATTATCTCATAAAAATATCCGCATATACAGATCTAAAAGGCAATGAAATGATCAATAGAAAAATATCGTATCGTCGAGCCAATAGAGCAAAAGTTGCACTAATAGAGAGAGGTGTTGATAGTGACAAGATCACATTGGAGTATAAGCCAACACCACCAGATGATCTTGCTCCTTTGGACGACAAAAAAACTAGTTCGCTATCGAGATGTGTTATATTTCATTGGGAAGGAGGAGTGAGTGGCTAAGCAAAAAAAAATCATTTTGATGGGGAACTTTTCTGTAGGAAAGACTTCTCTTATACGAAGATATGTCGAAAATAGTTTCAGCGACAAGTACCTCACTACTATAGGTGTAAAGATATCTAAAAAAATTGTAGAGATAGACGGTGACGAGTTGATACTCTTGATATGGGATATAGAGGGGGCATTGGATCATGTCAGGAGAGTCAACAAGGGGTATATCAAGGGTGCAAATGCCGCTATCATAGTGACGGATGTATTATCTGAAGATATATATGATACTCTCTCCTTGCATTTGGATGATCTGCAGAGTGTCAACGGTGAGATACCGACAATCATTGCAATAAACAAGATAGATATAGATGAGAATTTTGAGATAGACCTCTCTATGCTAAGAGAACGATATCCATCTATAGTAGATATACAGTATACATCTGCAAAGAACGATAAAAATGTAGGCGAGTTGTTTCAGATATTATCACATGAGATCAGCTAATATGAAAGATATAGATGGTTTGTGTGAAATGCTCACTCTTAAGTATAGAGTTGATTTTATCATCATAGATTATAACTATCATATACTTGCTCTCTCAAAAGGTGTCAATAGATTGTTTGACAGAGATGTTTTAGTAGGAGACAATATAGTCGATAGCATGTATGAACTAGTGGGTTACGAAGATGATTTCAGAGATATAGAGAGCGGTATACAGGCTGATTTTGACATAAGATCCATATACAAAAATGGATA
>WFMX01000223.1 GCA_015488875.1 Campylobacterota bacterium
GCACCTACTGCTATGGTGACATCATGTATCAATGCCATCACAGAGGCTAGAGCAAATCTCCACTCAAATCTAAACGAGATATAGATAAGTATGCCTATGATAGCGAGTAGCATAGCCATGAGACCCTTCTCTTTGAGTTCATCACCTATCTTTGGACCAACCATATCTACTCTACGGATCTCAAATTTACCTGTATCTTTGAGTAGTGTTCGTATCTGATCGCCTACATCCTCACCCACTACTTTGGATGTGCTTTTGGTGCGGATGACTATCTCTTCATCGCTTCCGAAATAGGTGACACTAGCACCCTTATACTTCGCCTCTTTGTTGAGAGTGTCTCTCACTTTCTGCAGCGGTGCATTGCCGTCATACTTGACCTGGATAAGTGTACCACCTGCAAAGTCTATGCCATAATTGAAACCCTTGGTAAAGAGTAGACCCAAGGAGATGATGATGACCACGATGGAGAGCAAACCAAATCGTTTGCTACTCTTCATAAACTTGACTGGTTCTTGATATTTAAATAGTTCCATACTCTCTCCTAAACCTTAATTCCAAACCAAAGATTGAGCCTCTTGGAGTCAATCTTTGGTAATAGCCACTGGTATATACCATGTGTGCCGAGTATCGCAGTAAGCATAGATGCTAAGATACCTATGCTCATAGTAAGTGCGAAGCCCTTGATAGGACCTGTACCATACACATATAGTACCACAGCCGCTATCAGCGTAGTGACATTGGCATCCCATATAGCAGTAAAGGCATTGTCGTACCCTTTCTCTATGGCCTTAGCTATGGAGCTACCTTCATGTAGAAGCTCCCTTATCCTCTCAGATATGATGACATTGGCATCGACTGCCATACCTACGGTGAGTACTATACCCGCCATACCAGGCAGTGTAAGCGTCGCCCCAAAGAGTGACATGACAGCTAATATCAAAAATAGATTTCCTACCAATGCTACATCTGCTATCACTCCTGCTATGCCATAGTAGAGTACCATGAAAAATACCACAAGCACAAAACCAAGTATCAATGCTATAGAGCTAGACTTGATACTATCTGCACCTAGGCTAGGTCCTACACTTCGCTTCTCCATCACATAGACAGGAGCTAACAAAGCACCACTTCTAAGTGCTATAGCCACATCATGTGCCTCTGGGACTGTAAAGTTACCAGATATCTGACCTCTACCACCACCTATTCGTTCACGAATGACAGGTGCTGAGTAGACCTTGTTGTCAAGCACGACAGCCATCCTCTTGCCTACACTCTTACCAGAGAAATCACCAAATATTCTTCCACCTTGTCCGTTGAGTGTGAAGTTGATGACTGGTTGATTGTTTTTATCAAAGCCCACTTTGGCATCGGTGAGCATAGAGCCATCCAATATAGGTATCTGACGAAGCAGATACCTCTCAGGACTCTTTACATCAGGTAGTATGACATCGCCATATTTCTTTGCTTCGGCTGGTGACATGCTATCTACTCGTGAAGCACGACCCTCGTCTACTGCCATCATCTGTAGATGTGCAGCTCTCGCTATAAGCTCACGAATCCTCTGCTCCTGCTCGGGAGTCTTGATACCTGGTACTTCTACTAGTATCTTGTCCTCTCCCTGTTTTGCCACAGTAGGCTCAGCTAGACCAAACATATCGAGACGATTTCGTATAGTATCTACAGCTTGAGATATGGCATTCTTTTTGGTCAGCTCTATCTCGGCAGGTGTGATATCTAGTGTGAAATCGAGACCCTTATGCTGAAGCAAAGTACCCTTGAGTTCATCTGTGATGAGTTTAGTCACTTTTACTACCTCATCTTCATCAAGTAGTTCAAATTTTATGCTACTATCATCTATCTTTAGCTCATCATATATTACCTCATTGTCATCAAGTATATATTTGAGTGATGCTGCTATAGATTTGACACGAGAGACTACTGCCTCTTCTGTCTTGATACCTAGAAGCATATGCAGACCACCTTGCAGATCTAGACCTAGTGTGATCTTCTTACCACTCTCACTCTGCGTGAGGGATGGTATAGAGAAGACTACACCAAATATAAGTGCAAACATGAAGATAACTACTCTATAATTTAGTGTTTTCATTTCCGATTTCAACCTTTTTGGTAACAAATGCTCTATCTAGCTTCACAATAACAGAGTCATTTAATCTAATTTTGATAAAATCTTCTTCAACTTTGACGATATCAGCCATCAAGCCACCAGAGGTGACTATCTTATCACCTTTTGATAGACTATTTAGCATCTCCTGGTGTGCCTTTTGTTGCTTCTGTTGTGGTCTGATGATCAAAAAATAGAAAATCGCAAACAGAATAATAAGTGGTAGAAATTGAACTACTCCTTCATTCATAGGAATCCTTTATGGTTAATATATTTAAAACAAGTGGCAATATTACCACTTTTGAACTAACAAGAGGCTTTGTTATATCCATTTTAGCCTCTATGTATCTATATCTAGCGTGGCTTGATATATCGTATCCATGGCTAAATAGCATATCTGCCTTAGTAGCCATATACCTCTTATTGGGTTCTAGCAGAAGAGTATGGGCATATAGTGGGCTCTTCATAGGTCTCTTTTGGTTTTGGTGGATATCTATGAGTTTTAGGCTCTATGGTTTTGCGTGGGCGACACCTATAGGCATACTCCTTACTGCGTCCACATACAGTCTACTCTTTTGGTTGGCTGCGTTTATATCAGATAGAGTGGAGAGCAGATATCACATACCATCACTCCTATTGAAGATAATATTTTTATTGATAGCTAGCTATATACATCCATTTGGATTTGATTGGTTCAAGCCTGAGCTGATGTTTGTAGAGAGCTATATCGGCGTAGAGAAGTGGCGTTTTGCCATAGTGCTGTCAGCTATTGGTCTAGCTATATATAGAGAAAAACCTGCCTATTTTATATTTATTGTATTTGCCTTTAGTCCAATGGGTGGAGAGAAGATATCAAAAGAACAGATGGAGTTGATAGATAAAACTGAATTAGTCAGTACATATATCTCCATAGAGGATAAGCAAGATATATCAACACACCTCTCTACGACTAATCTAACCAAATACAAAATAGACGAAGCGATAAGAGCAGGCAAGGAGATCATCGTATTTCCTGAATCCATACTGCCTATATTTCTCAACAAAGAGTTAGGTCTGCTCAAACAGTATAGAGAACTATCACACTATATCACCATAGTGATAGGTGCTTTGCATTTAGATGAGAGCGTACCAAAAAACTCTGCATATATATTTAAAGATAGGAAGCTCAAGATAGCAGACAAGGTGATACTAGTGCCTTTTGGCGAGAGCAATCCCCTGCCAGATTGGATGGGAAAGCTAGTAAACAAGATATTTTATGATAGTGCAGTCGATTATCAGGCTAGTGACAAGGTGAGTGACTACACAATCAATGGCAGAACATACAGAAGTGCCATATGCTATGAGGCTTGTAGCGAAAAACTATATGATGGAGAACCCAAATATATGATCGTACTTAGCAACAACGGATGGTTTACGCCATCTATAGAGCCTACGATGCAACGACTACTCCTACAATACTATAGTAGAAAATATGGCACCACCATATTTCATAGCATAAATGGCTCCTCTAGCTATATCATCATCAATGGTAGACCAATACTCAAAAGGTCACAATCTAGAGACAATCTTATGATATAATAGTAGCAAAAATATACTATGGCAGACCATGAATTATAAAAAATTACTTAGCAAAACAAAAAAGTTATCAATACTTTTGGTAGATGATTATAAATATCTTCGCAATGATCTTCAGAGTATTTTTGAAGATATATTTCAGATTGTGATCGTAGCTGATAATGGCAATAGTGCATTGGAGATATATCAAAACTATTTTGATGAAAATCAAAAATATATCGACATCATACTCACAGATATAGAGATGCCACAGATGAACGGTATAGAGCTATCCGAAAAGATACTCCAGATCAATAGAGATCAAGAGATCATCGTCATATCTGCGTATACGGATACTAAACACCTCATCAAACTCATCAACCTAGGTGTAGCCCAATTTATCACAAAACCCATAGAGACCGATATCTTATTAAATACTATATTAGACATCAGTAGCAAAATAGAGCCAAGAGACTCAGGCAGTACCACAGAAAAGAGTGACATATTGATACTAGATGACAACTACACATGGGACAGCGAGAAGCTCATACTTGCCAAAGATGATGATGAGATCCCACTCACGCGTCATGAGCTGATACTCATGCTACTACTCGGAGAGAGAGCAAATAGCATATCTACCAATAAAATCATAATGAATCACTTTTATGACTATGGCATAAATATAAATGAAGAAAATATACGAAAACTCATCTTCAAGTTTAGAAAAAAGATCCCGAAAGAGTCTATTGATACCATCTATGGCATAGGATACAAGCTTCTAGCACCAAGACCATTCAAGACCTAACAAACCTCCAACAGTCGTGACAATTCGATTACATTTATTGTATATAATATTATAAATAGAGATATTGTAAAAATTTTAAATACAATACTGAAAGCTACTATTTTGTCAGCTGATAACCGTATTTTATGATAATATTTATATACTCTAACAGACCAATAGATA
>WFMX01000224.1 GCA_015488875.1 Campylobacterota bacterium
ATGGTAGGAATAGTAGGACGATAGGGGTCTGGTGATTTGTGATGCGTGGAGCGTAGCGGAATGCATCATGAATAACCAGACCTCGGCTAAACTACAACACCGTTATGCTGTAGCCGAGGTCGAACAATTTCTATGCGAGGACACAGCTTCCGTTCGCTTCGCTCGCAAAACCAATGTCCCCTAATTGTGCCAAAAACAAAAAAACTAATGTCCGACTATTTGGTTGTCGTAGGTGCGAACATATAATATAGTTGATATGTTAATATAACTTTACTACTACCTTGAGCTTCAGAATCATGGTGTCTGAATGCTCTGGTTTGTGCACTTGGATAGATTTTGCATATTGGGGTAGATCAATATGGTTTGATTCGTTCTTCAGAGCTAGTTCTGATAGCCTCTATATATTCATGATGATAGTTTAGATTGCTAAATTTTTCATCATCGGTGAACTCCACTATAGTGGCATCTACTTCTCTGATGAGGGCATTGAGCCTATGGTTGTTTTGCTCCAAAAATATCTTTGCTTTCTCTAGTATGGAGCGTCTGTATATAGCACAGAGAGGCTCTAGTCCTTGTCTGCTTTTCGCTACTATGACATCAGAATCACTCTCTATAGAATGGTTATATATCTCATCTATGATATCGCTATCGACAAACGGGGCATCTACACTAAGCACAAAAGCCTCCTCTATATCTGTAGAGTCAAATATGGAGATCAGTGCCACTAGAGGTGAACTATCACTATATCTATCTAGTATCAGATTGGCTGGAAAATCAAACTTATCCTTTTTGGTGCTTATGTATACTTCATCAAACATAGAGGATAGTCTCTGATGTTGATAGTGGGTCAAGCTACTATATCCAGCGAAAGGCAAGAGTGATTTGTCACTACCCATTCGAGAGCTTTTGCCACCTGCAAATATGATGGCTACTCTATCGGCTCGTGACATTGATCGTCTCCTTGATATGCTCTCTTCTCCTATCGTGAAGTATCAAAGCCAAAAATGCCAATAGCGTGATGATAGACTCTATGAGAAACATACTCTCTCCATAAATCTGACCTGCCAACCCAGCCCCTACTGAGCCACCCAGTCCAAACGCTATACCCAAAAAAAACTGTTGGGCTAACTTTTTTTGACTGTAGATAGTAAATACATACGATATAGATGCCGTATGGTAGAGTGCGAAGCTGATGGCATGCAATGACTGAGATGCAAATATCATAGTGCTTGAGTCAGGATATAGATATAGCAGTAGCCATCTCAATGCCGTGGTGAGTATCGCCAATTTCAATATAGCAAGTAGGTTTCGCTGGAGTAGCGGACCTTGAAAGTAAAGCATTATTGTCTCACAAACTACGCCAAAACTCCACATCCAACTCACAATCTCCAGAGAGACACCATGCGATGTCTCATAGATGGTAAAAAAGCTGTAATACCCACCAAAACCGACCTGCATCAAAAAGACACTCACCCAAAACCAAGGATACTCTAGCAGTTTGAAGCTAGCATTATCCTCTGTAGTTGCCAATCTGGTATCGCCATCGTGATAGACTACCATGATACCAGATAGTAGTGTCAAAAACGCCATGGAGGCGAGATAGTATAGGGCTTCATATGGAAAGTTTAGTGCCTTGCCTAGCCATAGTGCCATCACCATGAAACCTATAGAGCCATATAGTCGTACTTTGCCATATCTACTCTTTGAGAGCTTCTGTAATGCTATGGTCTCCACATATGGTAGTACTATGCCCATAGATGCACCAAACAGAAGATTGGATACTAGATAGAGCCAGAAGTTTTCAACAGTAGATATAAATATCAATGAAGCAAAAAAGGTAGAGAGTAGAGATACCAAAAATACCTTGTGGTCGAGGGTGACATAGCGTCTAAATACAAATGGTATCAAAAATCGCATAAATGGAGCAGCTGCATATATGATACCAACGCCTACATTGTCATAACCAAAAGATAGTAACACTTTGGGCATAAATATGATATATACCCCCACTAGTGCGAAGTAAAATAGATAAAATAGTGCTAGCGGCACTTCTAGTTGAAGTAGCGATAGCTTTTTGGTGCTAGCTATCATTCGATACTGTTTTCTGCTTTTTTGATGAGTACTGTACCCGACAGAAGATCATGTAGTCCTTTGTTGTCGCTCCTGAAAAACTCCATGACTAAGCCAACTATAGAGGCTATGGCTATTAGCTCAAAGTAGTATCTAAGAGCTATAGCTATAGGATGTGCCTTGCCACCTGTTTTGCTATCTACTAGCTCTATGCTATAGGCTCTACACCCTGGGGTCTCTCCTGTTTTCCAAAAGAAGAGAAAGACTACTATAAAATTGGGTATCAAGATATAGATCCAACCATCCACTCTATGCTGTGCAAAATCTTTAAGCCCATCAAAAACTAGATAGACGACTAGATACATTATAGGCATAAGTAGCATAAATGCATCAGTGATGAATGCCTTGGTCTTCTCTGCTTTTGACGCATACGGTAGAGTATCTTTGGACTCTACTACTACCTTCTCGTCTATTGTCTCTCTGTGCTGTTTCACATCTCTAAATCGTCTCTGTTTTGCCATTATATCACTCCCCTTGTGAGGTTTCAAGTACCCTATTATGAAGTTTGTATTGTATCCTTTTTAGGCTTGCGATTGCATGGATGTCATTTTTGAAAGCTGGCACAATTTTGTCTGAGGTAATTACTTTTTGTTTTTGTATCTCTTGTATATTTTCATAGTCTAGCTCTTGTAACAGTTTAGGGTGATGAGTACAGTTTATGGGTATTTGTCTATTGACTATGACTACTCCTAGAGTATAGGGGCATTCTCCTCTCTATCTACTAGCTTGATTTCTGTAGGGTTTTGTTCTGTATATCTGATGAGTGTATAATGTCCAAAAAGCTTATTTCATTGGCATTATACTAGAGCGTGGGAACGAGGTAAGACAGATGAGAACGAGCAAAAAATAATATTTCTCGCCCCATAGCTCTGCAACTATGGAATGCCTCTCATAAAGATTAGTCATCTATCAATATGGTGAATTTACCACCTTATATACTACTGTATCACCTTGATAAAAAGGCTGATAATAGGAGCTTCCACATCTTCTATATGTGACATTGTTGGTCACTACTGTAGTGCAAGTAGTTGGCATGGATGCAGCTGTCACCATAGAGCCTATAGCCATACCAGCAGTGAAAGCCAATATAGGTCTTCCGCCATAGTAGCCATAGTGTCTACTGCCACCATAGTGTCTGTGATTGACATTCACATTGACATTTCTGTTCACATTTCTGTTCACATTTCTATTGACATTTCTGTTTCTATTGACATTTCTGTTTCTGTTCACATTGTGGTGTGCATGTCTTCCCCTAGCCTCTGCTTTTTGCAATAGAGATACTTTGAGTCCTGTTTTGCTATCTTTTGTATCTAGTTGGATAGATGGCGAAAATGCTCCTATCAACAGTGCAACAACTGAGAATTTAACTATGCTACTTATCTTCATATCTCTTCCTTTACTTTTTGTTTACAGATATTTTCGTAGCATTTTTAGGTGCTATGAAATCAAAATCACTATCTACTATCTTTGTCTTATCATCCCACATGATAGTAGTGTATGATTTTGGGTGACCCTCTATGGCTGTATCTATGATCGTGTATCCTTGCACCAAAGGCTTATCACCTGTAGCAACCCAAACATGGATCTCTCTAGCTTTATCTTTGAATGCTATGTAGTTACACTCTACGCCATTAAATGTTCTTGTGCCAAAGTTTTTACCTCTTTTGGCTTTGGTTCGTTTGTACATATCGCTATATATCAGAGATGAGAGAGGAGCACTGATATCATATTTTTTAAATAAAAAATCAAGTGATTTGTCTATGCTCTTTGGTGTTTTGAGTTGACCGTATAGGTTTAACTCATGATCTATCATACTGAAAAGACCACTATTTAGATAGTAGCTTTTTGAGTGACCCTCAAATTTTCTATCAAACCTAAGCTTATCTGGTCTATCTATCTTTAGAAATATATCATTTCTGTGCTTGACTATCTTGCCATCTGTTAGAATCTCATCTATGACAACAGCATGAAATGCGTATTTGTCCATATCGCCTATGTAGTGAAATGCTTTTTTCAATACAGATCTAGCCGAAGTATCGGCTGCCACAAGTGTACTATTTCCTAGCAAGATAGCCACCCCAGTAGCAAATAGTATCTTTTTGTATAGTTTCATATCTCTTCCTTTTAAAAATATTTCTATATAATAGCTCAATATAGCTTAGGTTAGTCAAATTATGCGATATACTTTTATCCAAATAAAGAGTCTAAGTTACCAAATTGTCGTATAATTTTGATACCATATCAACACAAGGATTTATCTATGAAAAAGAGCATATTATACTCAATGGCGATTTTGGCATCTGCTCTAAATGCGGAAAATGTAGCGACTACGACCAACTCAAAGGATCTTTCACTGACCATCTATGGAGCAAATATGGCGATGGTATCCGAAAAGAGATCGGCTATCATAGGAGATAGCGGTAGGGTCAAACTGATATATTCTGGTGTCCCTAGCCTGATAGATACTAGCTCCGTATTGACAACATTTTCTCAACCTGTCAAACTCTATTCTCAAAACTACTCATATGATGTAGTAAACTACCACTCTCTACTCAAATATCATCTAGGCAAAGATGTATATTATATAGAAAAAGAGGATTCCTTAGAGAGAAAGCAGGGTATCCTGATCTCTGATAGCCCCCTGCTGATTCGTGAGATAGGGGATGGAGATATCTTCACGCCATATAAAATCTTTTTTCCAGATATCCCCAAGGAGATGGCCATAAAGCCATCACTATTTTGGAACATAGAGACAAAGGCAAAACAGATAGGCATAGAGCTGAAGTATCTCACAAAAGGGGTGAAGTGGAAGAGCGACTATACTCTCAATATATCAGATGACAAATATCTATCCCTCAACTCTTGGATCACCATCACCAACAATTCAGGTGCCACATACAAAGATGCAGATATCACCGTATTGGCTGGCGAGGTAAACATGCCAGAGGAGGATGAAAGACCGATGTATGCCAAAAGAAGAGCCGTGCTAGCATCATCCACAGCCTACGATAGTGAAAATATAAAGAATGAGTCATTCTCAGGATATCATATATACCACATACCATTCAAAGAGAGCATCAAAGACAAAGAGCAGAAACAGATATCATTCATATCCAAAGATGCTATACCATACAAGAGGTATGCACTCAGTCGAGATAGATTTTATTTCGACAACAAAAAGGAGAGAAAACTCAACTTCAAGCAGATCATAGAGTTCAAAAATAGTGAAGCAGATCATCTAGGTATACCCCTACCCAAGGGTACAGTGAGAGTATACCAAAAGGACGATAGTGGAGTCTCTCGCTTCGTAGGCGCTGCAAATATATCCAATACACCAAAAGATGAAACCCTCAAAGTAAGCATTGGAAACTATTTTGACATAGTAGGGAAAGAGAAGATAGTCAAGTTTCGTGAAACAAGCAGAGAGAAGCATATAACACTAGAAACCATACTACACAACAGAGGAGAGAGTAGCCACATAGTCAAATTGGAAAAAAACATCCCTACTAACGGTGGCAAACTCACCATCAAAGATAACTGCAAAGAGCCATGCAAAGCTACAGCTATCAACGCATTCACTAAGAGCTACGCCATTCCACTCAAAAAGGGAGAAGAGTACAACTTGACAGTGAGCTATGATCTCAAAGTCTATTAGTTGTGGATTTGACTTTATTTGTTATTAATGCAATAGAGGATAGAATATATCCATACCATATTTTAAAGGATTACTATGAACAAGAGAGATGAGAAGATAGAGCTATACAAGAAGTTTGCAACAGACAACAATATATCCATAGATGATGCACTACTCACTAAAGTCACTGTAGGTCTAGGACCATCAATTCATAATAAAAATTCAGAATTGATCGCCTGCTCTAGCAATAGTGAACTAGCCACTGTGAGAGATAACTTTCTAAAGAAAAAACTCGGACTGGCATTGAGTGATGATGAGCTAGATAGTGCCATCAAAGAGGTATGCCAAGAGATAGGTAGCTCCATCAAGACTAAGTATAGAGCGGTATTTTATACTCTCTTAGTCAGCAAACTAAAGCAAGAGAGTTACTACGCATAAATGCTAAAGGCTACTGCTCTTGGACGAGACGGCTTTAGCCTCTCCTAAATTTACGGGAGGCAGGGGTCTGCTGATAATGATTTGCGTAATGGAGTGGAGTGAATCGTTATCAGCAGACCTCGGCTGTAGCATAACCGTGTTGCAGTTTAGCCGAGGTCAGGTTATTCATGATGCATTCCGCTACGCTCCATGCATCACAAATCACCAGACCCCTATCGTTTTGAATATATAGAAATGATGCAGTTAGGGGACATTGGTTTCGTGAGTGAAGCGAACGAAAGCTGTGTCCCTGTATAAGTAGCAAATCATATAATAAAACCCTAAAACTTATATCTCACATTCGTGTAGATATATCTCCCTGGCTCATTCATCAACATCACTTCATTACCTGGCGTGGCCAACAGTATCAAATCTTTGTATGTGTTGGATATGGCGTAGGTCTCATCTAGTAGATTATCTACACCGATAGTGACATCGAAGCTACTGTAGAGAGTCTTTGTCGCTTTGATATTGAGTACGGCATATCCATCTAGCTCCTGCTCCCCATTCTCAGCATCAAAATCACTCCAGCTATCAGCGGCTACCACTTCTACTCTCATATTGAGTGTGTCATCATAGTCATAGTTGATGGCTGCTATTAGTTTGAGTGGTGGGATGTTTGGCATATTTGTACCACTCTGACCTGTTAGTGGCGTATCTTTTTCACCCACTTGATATGCTAGAGAGTAGTCGAGGTAGATAGATTCTGTGGCTATATATGTGCCACTAAGCTCTATGCCATATAGTGTAGCATCTACATTTTCATAGGCATTCCAAGTGACAGGAGTGGGCGTACCATTGATGGGTATCATCTTCACACTACTTGCATTGAATGCTATGAAGTTATCTAGCATACTATAAAATACCTTTGCCTTGAAGCTACTATTTTCATACTGCTTTTCTAGTCCTAGATCAAGCTCATAGTTGATGGTAGCATCTAAGTTTGGTGTGCCTACAGGATTGCCTTTGGAGCCTACCCAATACAGCTCTTTGGCATCTGGCACTCTCGATGATTTGCCTAGACCCACAAAGTAGCTACTGATGTCATCTGTATGGTATGTGGCGGTGATGTAGCCGTTTAGTTCGTTATAATCATTGTCTTGCTGTTTGATACTAGCCGAAGTGACTGTAGTGTCATCATATCTCAGCCCTAGGTCTATCACTAGCTTGTCATACTTGATCTTATCGCTTGCAAAAAAGGCTATATTTTTCGTATCCACATCATATATACTATGAAACTTCATCTCAGGAAATGCTATGCCATTTTTATAGTATCCACCATCCCAATTTCTCAAACTATAGTCGATACCTGTGGTGATGGTGTGGTTCTCTAGCTCAAAACTATTTTTGATCTTGGCACCTTGCACATTAGTATTGAGCTTGTGTGTCATCTCGAAGCCCATCATAGCGGCAGATTTTCTATACATAGTTGACATTGGATGCTCTACAGTTGTGTTGTATACATTTATATTTAACTCTTTTGAGTATCTCCCTAGCTCCCTAGCTATATACTCTGCCGTGAAGATATCAGAATCATCATATACCGCATCCATCTTTGATGATGGGTATAGGATATTGTCGCTTCTGTTTGCTGTATATCCTAGTCTCAACTCTTGGTTGTCAGTGATATCCCAAAATAGCTTTGCCATAGCAGTCTTCTTCTTGTAGGCATCCATATCTTGGTATTTTGGCTGGTATTGTGCTGAAGCTGGGACTTTGCCCTCTTTGATATTATTGTCTATCTGACCTACGAAGTCATCGCCATTGCCATCTTTGTACTGCCCACTCTGCTCGGCAGAACCACTTATTAGAAACCTTACACTTCCTAGACCACCACTAGTTGAAAATGACCCTTTTTGGTATCCCCAGCTTCCGAAATTGAGATTTAGATCTCCATGCATCTCCTTGGATGGTTTGATGGTATGTATCTTGATACCTGCACTCAATGCTCCAAAATCCTCTACGCTGAATGGACCTTGATCTATCTCTATATAGTCTATATTGTTCGCCAATACATGCGATATAGGAGGATCCATTCTGTTGGGGCAGGCACCGTGAACTTTGGCACCATCTATGGTGACGGCTATATTGTCTTTGTTTTGACCTCTCACTATGATGTCATTGGCTATGCCACTTCTCCTCTGCAATGCCACGCTAGGAGACTGTCTGTATAGAGCTTCTGCTACATCTGCTGATTTGATATCATCGCCATGTATATCTTTGATCACCTCAGTATCTACCGATGCCTCCACATCTATAGTGCCTAGCTCTGCCTCTGCTCCGTACAGTAGCGAAGCACAAGCTATAGATAGGTACAGTCCACTTATATGCCCTTTTCTTCTTGTCATAACTCTTCCTTGTTTTGTTTATCGGAAGAATTATGATAACTATTTGTTAATTTAGTGTTAAGGAGTATATGTGACGGGACTCCATTTGGTTCTCATCATCTTGTGATACTGTGCGACATAGAGTCTTTTGATATGTTGTACTCTACCAACTCACCATCTAAGCTCTTGAGAAATGCTACCACTTCATCTATCTGTGTGGGTGTAAACTCATTGCCTAGCTGGTATTTGCTCATGATCCTTACTGCCTCCTCTAGCTTGTCTATAGAGCCATTATGAAAATATGGTGCTGTATTGGATATGTTTCTGAGTATCGGTACGCGAAATTTGAGTCTATCGTCTCGACCCAAAAATCCGCCAACATTTTCAAACGGAAATGGGCTATCTTTGATCTTGATACTTGGCTCTAGTATAGCACCTATATAATCAGAGAGATATCTCCGTAGTGGAAACTTTTGTATGCTTTGACCGCCTACCGAGATACCAGAGTGACACACTTTGCACCCTTTGGTCACAAAGAGCGTCAAACCCCTCTTTGCTTCATCTGAGAGGGCATCATCATCACCATCCAAAAACCTATCATAAGCACCCCTCGTGAGAAGTGTCCGCTCATATGCACCTATGGCATCTCTGACATTTTGGAATGATATCTTATCCACACCAAATACCTCTCTGAAGTCACTTACATACTCTTCTGTCCTATTGAGTCTATCCTCTATCTCATTAGGTCTCATATGCATCTCAAAAGGAGCTTGAATGGGTCCGCCTGCCTGCTCCTCCACATCTTTGGCTCTGCCATCCCAAAATTGTGACTTAGCAAGTGCTGCGTTGAGTACAGTCGGAGAGTTGAGGTGAGATGGATTTGCTAACCCCCTATGACCTATGGCCGTAGGCAGATTGTCATCACCACCCTCAGCAAGCTTGTGGCAAGTGGCACATGAGATATCCCTATCCTTTGACAATAACTTCTCATTAAATAGCTTTTTGCCTAGAGCTATCTTTTGTACTGTCATAGGATTGTTTGGGTTATCTACAAGTTTTAGTAATTTATCATAACTCTGAGGGATAGTGGTCGTTTTGGTAGGCAATACCCTCTCTCTCAATTCATCATCGCTATAGACCATAGGCTCCCTCTCGGGTAACAAAAAAGGCAACGAAATAATAATCGTCAAAACCACCATAGTTATAGTCACAGGGTGTATCAATCTTCTCATTAGAGTACTCCTGAAGTAAAATTCTTATAAAGGATTATAGCCGTTTAACTCTAATTATGCAATTTGATGTTTGTTGGGTTTTGTGGGACTCCTAAGACAAGAATAAAAATCTATTAGCCATTTGCGTGTATTATAATATAATACGAAATATACAAATTAAAAGGCTCCAAATATGACAAAGAGGGCGACTTCCTACAAGAGAGTTATAGATTTGACGACAGCACATGCGATATAGTGCTAGACTTTGCATGAATCTTCAAGAGATTTAAGTAGAACGGTAGCATTTATGTTACCAATTTATATTATCATCTTTTGTCGCTATAGAAAGGAGGACGATATAATGCAGAAAAAGATATTTGTATCAGATAGGAAGATCAATAAGTTATCTAAAAAGATAGCAAAAACATTTGGTATAGAGAGAGGTGAGGCGTTGACTCTCATATACGAGGAGTGGGATCTAGTGGAGAGACTATTTCAGAAATACAAAAAGGTCAAAGAGGTACATACGCATCTCATAGATGAGATCAACTACACATACATGATAGCCTAGTACCACTCACACTAAGTACTAGCTACTGTTTCCAAAATGTTTCCAAGATATTTTATAATCCACCAATCCAAAAGATTGGATAATTAAATTTCTCAGAGGAGAGAAGAATGACACTAAAGAAGATATTGACTCTAACTACGATTACCACTCTATCGTTTACTATATTAAGTGCGGATGCCATCAAAGGCAGAGGAGCATCGTTTCCTGGACCTATTTACAAGTCTTGGACGGCAGGATACTACCAGAGTACCCAAAATCAGGTCAACTATACACCCACAGGCTCTGGTGATGGTATCAAGTCTATAAGCAAAAGAATGGTGGATTTCGGAGGAAGTGACAAGCCTCTCAAAGAGAAGAAGCTCGCCAAAGATAAACTACTTATGTTTCCGTCTGTCATAGGCTCCATAGTACTCTCTTACAACATTGAGGGCATCAAAGATGGGGAGTTGAAACTAAGTAGAGCAGCTATAGCTGGTATATTT
Source organism: Campylobacterota bacterium (assembly GCA_015488875.1). GTDB lineage: Bacteria > Campylobacterota > Campylobacteria > Campylobacterales > Sulfurovaceae > SZUA-451. Next base: position 10,833 of record WFMX01000224.1, read on the forward strand.
GGTGGTAGCATAAAAATGTGGGACGATGCCATTATCACAAAACAAAACAGTCACCTCAAACTCCCCCATAAGCCTATCACTATAGCAGTCAGAGCAGACAAGTCGGGTACTACATTTAACTTCACATATTTCCTAAACAAACTAGATCCGTCATTCAAGGTAAGCAAAAAGCCGAAATGGAAAGCACCCAAGGTGGTAGCAGGCAAATCAAACTCTGGCGTATCAGCAAACATTCAACAGATCAAAAACTCTATAGGATATGTGGAGTATTCATACAAGATCAAGCTTGGTCTGCCAGCTGCACAGATAGAGAACAAAGAGGGCAAATATATCACCCCTACACTCAAATCTTTTCAAGATGCAGCCAAATATGCCTCTTGGAGTCCAGCAAATAACTTTTATGCAGTGCTAGGCGATCCAGCAGGTGAGACATCATACCCTATAGTCGCAGCTACATTTATACTACTGCCAATAGAAAAGAGTGAAAAAAACATAAGTGTGACTAAGTTTTTTGAATGGGTATACACCAACGGAGATAAGGCCGCTACAGAGCTAGGCTATGTGCCACTACCACAAAAGACAAAAGATCAGATCAGGGCATACTGGAGAAAGAATAATATATAATCACTAAAATATCACGCATATATTTATACTCACTACTTGCTGAGCGTATACTTATATGCTTCAAACACTCTTTTGTTTGTATCTGTATTTGTCGTGTGACATGGTCGCACCTATCCTGTCGAAAAACACTCAAATAAGCTCATATCCCATTCCTAATTTTTGGATGGTAGAAGTGGTAGGGGTCTGGTGATAATGATATGCGTA
>WFMX01000225.1 GCA_015488875.1 Campylobacterota bacterium
AAAGAGAGTATTATAGGTAGAAATTCTGGTGCAGAATTTTTGATAGCCTTAGATGCAGATAGTAGTTTCGTTCAGTTATTGCTAGAGGAGTTTATAGAGGAGAACCAAACCATAGACACTATAGAACTCGACTATAGATTTGCTATAGTCTCTCACAATGAGACAGACCCTGAGAGGACTATATCGCAACTCAAAGATGAGTTGGCATCCAATGAACTAAAGAGAAGCGACCAGCAACACACCATCAGAGACGCGGCAGATCTTTCACACTTGGAAAAATCCATCACAACAGCACTAAAGCAGAAGAGTTTGAGCTTCTGCTATAGACCACTATACAACATAAAGAGTGACAAGATAGATACTTATGAGATATCTGTGAAATTACTCGACGATAACGGTAAGGAGATACTACCTAGGGATTTTTTGCCTATCATCAATCGCTTGGGTCTTGGTAGAAATTATGATGCAGCTATATTTAAACATATAGTCGAGATAGCTAGATTGACCGATGAAGATATATCCTTTGCTTTCAACCTATCGCCATTCTCACTCAGAGATCGTGACTTCTTGGACAATATCTTTGCCCTATTAGACGATGTCGAGATAGATACCAATCGTCTAATCATAGAGTTATATGAGAGAAAAACACACCATAATCTAAGTAAATACCTTAAAACGCTATCTAAAATAAGAAGAAGAGGTATCAGGATATGTATAGACAATTTTGGCTCGACTAGTGCATCACTTGAGTATATGAAGTATTTCAAGTTTGATATTATCCAATTTGATAGAGATTTTGTAGTCAAACTTGATAAGCCAAATAGCCTATCTATACTGAAATCACTTATCGACATGTCAAAAGAGATGAAGGTGACTACTGTAGCCAAATGGGTAGACACAGATGATCAGAAAAAGAAGCTAGAGAGTTTAGGTATAGATTATCTACAAGGTTTTGGTATAGGCAAAGAGTTGACAGAGAGAGATCTCATACAGAGATACAATTAGAGACACAATAAAGGAAAATAGATGAAATATGGCGAAAAAGAGATCAAAAAGTTCGATATCAATAGCAAAGAACACTACTGGGCAAACAAACATAAAAAGAGCTATGTCATCCATATAGAGTTGCCAGAGTTTATGTGTAGATGTCCTAGGTCTGGCTATCCTGATTTTGCAACTATCAAGTTGTCATATATACCGTCAGCAAAAGTGATAGAGTTGAAGGCTATAAAATTATATATCAATAGCTTTACTGATAGATACATATCACATGAAGATAGTGCCAATGAGATATATGACACCCTATATAAAAAGTTGAAACCCAATTGGATGAAGATCACAGCAGATTTCAACCCTAGAGGAAATGTACATACTGTCATAGAGATAGACAGCGACAAACTCTAGTTATTTGCTATTGTTTTTGCACACTATTTTGATAAGTTCAAAATAGTGTGACAAGGGTACAATTATTACTCTACTTCCGCATCAATGATATCGTCATCATCTGCTTTTTTGGCACTATCTGCACCACCTGCTTGACCTTGCTCTTTGGCATATACAGCTTCAGCTAGCTTATGGCTTTTCTCTGTAAGTGTCTTGACCTTCTCTTCTATCTGCTCTATAGTAGCAGAATCATCTTTGAGTAGGGTTTCAAGATCCTGTATGGATGCTTCTATACTCGCCTTTTCACCTTCATCGAAGTTGTCACCAAGATCAGTCAATGACTTGGTAGTCTGATGGATGAGAGCATCTGCTTGATTTTTCATCTCTACTAGAGCTTTTCTCTTCTCATCATCAGCTTTGTTAGCTTCTGCATCTTGTACCATCTTTTCGATCTCTTCGTCACTAAGTCCTGACGAACCAGTGATCTTGATCTCTTGTGACTTACCTGTACCTTTGTCTTGTGCTGACACAGTCAATATACCGTTGGCATCTATATCGAATGTCACCTCTATCTGTGGTACACCTCTAGGAGCTGCAGGGATATCTCGTAGCTCGAACATACCTAGAGATTTATTGTCCTTGCTGAACTCTCTTTCACCTTGAAGTACATGTATGCTTACAGCTGGCTGATTGTCTTCGGCAGTAGAAAAGACTTGTGACTTCTTCGCTGGGATAGTTGTCCCTTTTTCGATGACTTTTGTAGTCACTCCACCTAAAGTCTCGATACCGAGGCTCAATGGTGTGACATCTAGTAGTAGTACATCTTTGACATCACCTGCCAATACACCACCTTGGATAGCTGCACCTAGTGCCACTACCTCATCAGGGTTGACTGATTTGTTGAGTTCTTTATCAAAGAATGCTTTGACTTTCTCTTGTACCAAAGGAACTCTAGTAGAGCCACCGACCATTACGATCTCTTTGATATCTGACTTACTTAAGTCAGCATCTTTTAGTACAGATGAGATAGTCTTGATAGTACTCTCTATTAGATCGGATATGAGTGACTCAAACTTCGCTCTAGTGATCTTTTGGATGAGGTGCTTAGGTCCAGATGCATCTGCAGTGATAAATGGTAGATTTATCTCAGTCTCTGTAGCACTAGATAGCTCTTTTTTGGCTGCCTCTGCTGCATCTCTAAGTCTCTGTAGTGCCATCACATCTGCTTTGATATCTACACCTGTATCACTCTGAAACTCGCCTGCTACAAAGTCTATCACTTTATTGTCAAAGTCATCACCACCCAAAAATGCATCACCACCTGTAGCCATGACTTCTACGACACCATCACCAGTCTCTAGTACTGTCACATCAAATGTACCACCACCAAGGTCATACACTATGATCTGCTCTGCATCTTTTTTGTCAAGACCATAAGATAGTGCCGCTGAAGTAGGCTCATTGATGATACGAAGCACATTGAGTCCTGCTATAGTACCAGCCTCTTTGGTCGCTTTTCTCTGTGCATCATTGAAGTATGCGGGTACTGTGATGACTGCATCTGTCACATCCTCACCTAGATACGCCTCTGCATCCTCTTTGAGTTTCATCAAAATCTTTGCAGATATCTCCTGAGGTGTATATGTCTTACCATCTACCTCTATGGCACATGCACCACTTCTATCTATCACATGGTATGGTAGTCTCTCTTTTGCCTCTTTGGCTTTACTCTCATCACACATGAGACCCATGATCCTCTTGATAGAGTAGATAGTCTTCTCAGGGTTTGTCACCGCTTGTCTCTTGGCTGGATCACCTACAAGGACTTCGCCTTTGTCTGTATATGCTACTACCGATGGGGTAGTGTTTTTACCCTCTTTGTTGGCTATGATTGCAGCCTCACCACTCTCAAACACTGCCATTGCAGAGTTGGTAGTTCCCAAGTCAATTCCTAATACTTTTCCCATTTTTGTTCCTTTATGTTTGATCTATTTTTTTGTGCTTACCATTGATGGTCTCAAAACTCTATCTTTTATGGTATAGCCTTTTTGCATCACTTGTACTATCTCTCCACTCTCATGCTCTGGGCTGTCTACCTGCATGATAGCTTGGTGGAGATTTGGATCATATGTTCCCTTGCCCTCTATCTCTTTGATAGAGTTCTTCTCTAGCACTTTTTTGAGCTGTTCGTATGTCAAGTGAACGCCCTCTTTCATCTTGTCTAGTATATCAGATGAGTTCTGTTCATCTGCACCACCTATAGATGCTAGAGCTTGCTCAAATGAGTCTACTACTGCCAATATATCTTTGGCAAAGCTCTCATTTGCATAAGATATAGCCGCTGACTTATCTTTGGCCAATCTCTTTTTTGTATTTTCAAAATCGGCATGAGCTCTCAGATATTTATCTTTCCACTCATCTACCTCTTTTTGGGCTACAGCAGAGAAATCTATACCATCCTCTTCGGTAGATACGCCATCTTGACCATCAGATTCTAGCTGATCCTCTACACTACTATCCGAAAGTTCTTCCTCTTGCCTATCGCTCATCAAAAGACCCCCTTTTATTATCATATTTTGTTACAAATTATATCTAATTTGATTAGCACTTTTATATGCTTGTCGGTATTATACAACAT
>WFMX01000226.1 GCA_015488875.1 Campylobacterota bacterium
GTATAAAGATGATTGTATCTGATACAGATAATAGAGCGAAAGCATTGGAGGAATTTTTGATTGCGATTGAAAAATAGAGTTCCTTATGAAATAATAGCAGAATAATCTTCTGAAATATATCAACGGTTTCTAAAATTTTCACTTTCTTCTACCTCATCTAAATAATCTTGATTTCGTTCGTTTCTATCATTAGTTATATAGCTACGGTAGATTTCTAATGCTACTCTCATATAGGGTGATTTGATAGAATTTTTTCTAATCTCTGCTATCTTCTCTTCAGCTTCTTCTATGGCATAGCCCTGATATAATAGCCAAGCCGTGACGACCAGTACAGATCGAGACAAACCCAAAGCACAATGTATATAGATGCCACTCTCTCTATGTTTTTCTATGATCAGCACAGCTTTTTGTAGCAATACAGGATCAGGTATAGTTTGATCCAAGAATGGTAAATGCACTATCTCAATGCCTCTATCCCATAGTGCAGGATGCTCTAGTGCTAAGTCCAATACCATCTCTGCACCTCTCTCTTGTATCAAATCATACTCACTAGCTGTGGGATACCGTCCAAGGTATATTCCATCTTCTACCTTGGAATCTATCGTCAATCCCCTCTTGAAATATAGCCATGTGAGGTGATTTCCTATAAAATATGGCAGAAATAGAGGGTATAGATATCTATTTGATATGAGGGTATTCAATCCAAACGCATAGACCAAGCTGATAGAGATGAGTGATAAAAATAGATATATGAACCATACAGATAGAGTAAAACTCAAAAATACAAAAGGTATAGATGCCACTAGATAGTAGAGTGCCATCTTTAGACTTCTGGGGGTTGTAAATGATCTCAAGACTCTCCCCCCTCTCTCTTCTGATATGAGATAGAGTGACAAGAGACCAACCAAAGCCCCAGTAGGTAGATCTATAAAATGGTGTTGATATACGAAAAGAGTAGAGAGTGAAATGAGCCAAAACCAAAGTGCTACAGATAGTTTCAGCCATCTGTTTTTTAGATATTTACGCATAGAAGCCCACAAAACAATAGCAAAAGAGATATGCAATGAGGGCATTTGGTTGAATGGTAAATCTGCCTTAAGCATATCAAAAAATAGTGAAAAATTCTCTATGGGTGGCTTCGTAAATGAGAATTGTAAAGGAGCAAGCAAGAAAAATATAGAAGATAGCAGTATGATAAATAGTATCCTCAATGACAGTATGCGTAGCTCCAACCGTGTATAGGGCAAGAAAAATGCTATCACGAACATGATATCAGACGACATATACGGAATGATAAATGATTCTACAAATGGGATATCTCTCTCCCACTCCATCCAAAAAGATGGGTGAGGAGATGTAAGTGCCGCATATTGATTGGTAGTGCCATATAGCAAGAAAAATAGAATACCCATATATAGCATCCATACAAAACGCTCTTTGACGACAGAGCGGGCATCTAAATGGTAGTCAAATGTATACACTGCACTATCTCACAAATCTTGATGATGATACGGTAAATATCCCCCAATCATCTATGCTCATACTCTCTTTCTCAAAGCCCCTCGACGAGAATAGCATATCTAGCTCATATTGACTTCGTCTACGCATAATCCACTTCTCATCTCTATGGTTGCCCAAGACATTTGCTATCTGCTCTAGCTGAGGATGCCATGGCTGTCCAGTATATAGTAGGTATCCATCATCTTGAATCACAGAGGCTACACCATCTATGGCTATAGATATAAGATCGTTATCTTCAAAGAGTTCAAATATACCTGAGATGACTACTATATTTGGTGCTTCCTCTTGGTTGTCATAGTTGGATCTATCAAAAGCATCACTCTGCACATATCTGATATTTGATAGGTCTCTATTTTCTGCCAATGCCCTACCCTCTTCGATATTTTGCTTTTGATAGTCACGCACTTCTATCTCTACATCTGGATATATCTCAGCTATCTCTATGAGATAACGAGCTGGTCCACCTGCGATATCCAATATATGTACTTTTTTTCCACTTTTTTGAACTATATCAATCTTCTCTTCGATAGCTGATATCATATTTATTTTTCTCTGTCTGATACCTCTCCACCCTATACTACCTAAGTAATTTTCATCTATCTTTCTACCTAGCCATGTCGTGCCACTAGGCTGATTTCTATATACATGATCTAGCGTAACACCCGAATCAAATCCATACTTCAACCCGATCTTCATGCCATCGCTCATGAAGCCTACTCTGTTCATCATGAAACGCTCCATAGCATACAAGCCCTCTCTCCATATAGGTAGAGTACCAAAAGCGATGATATCTTTCTCTTTTTGTGTTGCACGAATCAACTCTCTCGACATAGAAAGAGCCTCATAAGCATAAGAGTCATTCATGAAAGATGATATCTCATCTATAGCTACCTGATACTCACTCTCATATAGGATACCATGATAAAAGTTCTCCAATTTGACAAATCGTTTGAGAGGTGAGGAGAGCTTGGCATAGAAATCCCCTTGTATATCAGACTCTACCACATAATCTTTAGATGCCGATAGTAGTAGTATAGGGGTGACCATACACTCCGCGTCTTCTACAACTCGCTTGGCTGTATCTAGTAGTGTTGTGAGCTGTCTTGCAGGTATATATGGTGTGATGAGTCTATCTTCATCATACTCTTTTTGTGAATTTTTGTCGTGAGTGAGAAATTTTGATTTTACATAAGATTTGATATTCAATTTGGGCTTGAATTTGATAGCTAATTTCAAAAACTCTTTTGCAAATGGAAAGTATAGCTTTATCTTGAATGCAGGTGCTACAAGTGCTACACCTCTCACTTTGGGTGCATAGTCATGTATCCATGTAGTCACAGTGACACCTGCTACGGAGTTGGCTATGATGAAGATATCTTCATGGTTTTTGCCCTCTTTTTTACAAACGAAAGAGACAAAGGTATCCAAGTCTCGTACCATATCCATAAATTCATAGGTAGCATCTACTGCTGTCTCTCCATGACCTCTGTTGTCATAAGAGTATATCTTGTACCCCTCGAATGCCTTATCGTAAGCTATATGCTCCAAACGCTTAGAGTGTTCATGTCCACGATGTAGCAGTATGAGTATGCGACCATTAGATGGTCTGCTATGCTCCCAAACTCTATAAAATATCATACTATCATCAAAGCTTTCAAACAAATCTTCGCTCATTTTCATCTACAATCCTTTGGAATTTTTAGTAGTATACACAAATTGTCATTAAGTGTCAAGTGTTACTTTATGCTTTGGATACTATCTCTCTCTAAAATCAGACTCTAAGTCTCTGATAGATTTCTCAATGCTTTTGGCAAAAATAGCATGAGTCTCATCACGATAATATAGAGGATCACCTATCAGCACATTGATAATAAAAGGCACAAAGAGTGCTTCACCTTTGGGTAGTGCTTTCTCTGTACCGTTGATGTATATAGGTATGATAGGTGTAGATGGAGACTCTTTTGCCAAGTGGGAGATACCTCTCTTGAAGCCCTCCATCTCTCCAGGAGTACCACGGCTTCCTTCAGGAAAGATGATGATGATATCTCCTCTATTTATAGCCTCTATCACAGCAGATAGTGGATGTCCATCCTCTTTTGATGGTTTACGCTTGAGTGGTATGATACCTATGATATGTTGAGAAAACCATGCAAACCATCTATTTTTCATGAAATAGTCCGAGGCTGCCACAGGTCTAACTCTAGCGATTTGTGAAATAGGAAAAAGTGATATAAGCACCATAGTATCTAAGTGGCTATTGTGATTTGCTGCTATGATATATGCTCCATCAGAAGGTAACTTATCTTTTCCTACGACTTGGACACCAGTGATCAGTAGCACAAGAGGACGGACAAATAGCATAAAAAAAATCTGTTTTAACATCTCAATGCCTAATAGTAAAGATAGTATACATAGTGAAAAAATAGAGGTGCAGTATATGTGAGACTATCGACTCTATCTAATATGCCACCATGTCCAGGTATCATGCTACCTGAGTCCTTGATATCTATATCTCGCTTGATCATAGATATCACCACATCTCCCACAAATCCTCCTCCTGATATAATCATCCCTGCGATTAGTGCCTCGCTCCATGTAAATGGTGTCAAAAATGAAAAGAGTATAGCCAATACCATAATGGTTGCAAATGCACCCAAGAACCCCTCTACTGTTTTGTTCGGACTCACTTTGGGGACTATCTTTCTTCTGCCAAATGATTTGCCCCATATGTACTGGAGTATATCATTGAGTTCTGTCAGAAGCACCAAATATATGACTAGCTCTTTCCCACCTACATCTGCTCCTAATATGGGTGGAAGTGTCAGCATATATGCCAAATGAGACAGACCAAAAACAAACATCATCAATCCCCACTGAACTCTCGATGTATTTTCCAAGAAGCCCTTTGTCTCACCTATAAATACTTGCTTGAAAGGTAACAACAAAAAGAGATAGACTGGTATCCATATGATAAACATTCCATACCACCCTATACTCGCAAAGTAGTATTGTGGGATGATAGCGAGATATGCATAAAACATCACTCGTCTATCTATCTGACGCGATGGGATGATGGTGAAATACTCTTTGAGGGCTAGATAAGAGAGTAATCCAAAGAAAAACATAGCCATCGTAGTATCCAGCACTACACCGATAAAAAATAGTATGATGATAATCCACCAAGAGTTTATGCGTTCTTTCAGCTCTTGGGTAGGAAATTTTTGGTAGATAAGTATAGTAGCTACGATAAGCATCGCAAAGATAAGTCCAAATACAATCCCCACCTTTTCACCAAAAAATCCCTCGATTATCATGCCAACCCTCTCTTTGCTCTATTTAGTACAGTAACAAGCCCTAGAACTATAGATAGAAGCAAGACACCATCAGACCACCAACCAGTCGTAACTCCCATGCCTATGAGCAGAGCCAATGCCCCCATGACAAAAGCCCTATCACTTTTGCCCATAGGTCCATCATATCGACGCTCACTACCAACAACCGCACCCAATATACCAGCCACCTCCGCCAAGAGTCCGACCACCACAAAAAGCACTACCAACAAAGGAGAGACTCCAGAGATGAAAGCAAAAGGCAGATAGAGTGCTGCATCAGATATGACATCACCTAGCTCATTGAGCATGGCACCACTGTCACTTCTCATATCATACTCTTTTGCTAGTATACCATCTATGGCATTTAGTGCCATTCGCACAAACATAACAAAAGGTATGAGTATCAATACCCAATTTGCACCCTTTGTCATAGCCAAAACTACCCCCACAAGTAGAGATAGTATCAGTGCCATCCAAGTGATTTGGTTTGGGGTGACACCCCATCTGTGCAACCTATCGACTATAGGTCGCAGTAGAGCTTGAAATTTTGGTTTCAAATCATAGATAGTCATGTAGTCTCCACATATCTAAGTTTGGTGCAAATTAACATATATCACCAATCTGATATACACTCTCCTCTATCTCACTACCGATCTGCTCCATATCTCTTCTCGCATCTATGATGA
>WFMX01000227.1 GCA_015488875.1 Campylobacterota bacterium
ACCAATACCACTTTCATACCCATGCGTTCAAGGAGTCTGATGTTTGAGCTAGCTACCCTAGAGCTGACTATATCTCCCACTATAGCTATCCTCTTCCCCTCTACACTACCAAAATGCTCATGTATAGTAAAGAGATCTAATAGTGCTTGGGTGGGGTGAGTTAAGTTGCCTGCACCTGCATTTATGACAGGGGTGAGATTCATATCTGAGAGCGTTCTAGGAGTATCATTGTGTGAATGGCGGATGATGACAGCATCAGGATCCATGGCAGATAGATTGGCAAATGTATCTTCTATCGTCTCTCCCTTTTCAGTAGAGGATGTAGATGGATTGAGATGTACTACGGCCGCCCCTAGTCTCTTGGCCGCTACCTCGAAAGAGCTTCTGGTTCGTGTGGAGTTCTCAAAAAAAAGAGTAATGATAAGCTTGTCTCTCAGGAGAGCTATAGGCTTCTCTCTCTTGAACTCCCTCGCATCACTCATGATATCCAAGATCTGACTATCTCTCAGATCGCTAGTTGCTATTAGATGTTGCATATGTCACCTTTGTAAATATAATCTTGTGATTATATCAAAAATACCAAATATTATAGTTGATAACTAGAGGCATTTTTTATTATGGCTACACTCTAAAAATGCTGTGATTATATTTTTTTATCAGCTATCACTATCATCTCACCAAAAGGCACATCAACTTCAGATGGCATCACCCATATAGTATCGTATAGTGGCTCAGTATCTGGGAAACTACCCATGCCATCGGTAAAATAGAGCAAAAGTGTAGGATAATCTACATACCTATCTATATACTCAAATACCACTCTAAAGTCTGTACCACCACCGCCACTTAGCTCATAGCTTAGAGTCTCACCTGGCAAAAAGAGTTGATGGGATTGTATCTTGGCATCTGCTGTGATGATATCTATCTCATAGTTGGAGTATTGTTGCGTGATAGAGTCTACTTCCGATAAAAATATAGCCAAAAGCTCATCATCTACAGAGCCTGAAGTATCTATGGCTACCACTATGCGAAGTAGGTCGGAGCTGAGAGATGGCAGATAAATGCCTCTATATAGATACTTCATATTTGGTGGCAAGAAGCTGAAGCTACTCTTTGCATGTGAAGCGATATATCTATATAGCTCTTCTCTCCAATCGACCTTATGCTCGAAAAGTTTGGGGATTACAAATTTCAAATCTTTGGGCATAGTACCTTGTCTATCCATCTTTTGGTGCAGTTGCTCCAAAAACTGCTCATCTATGGAGATATCTTTTTGCTCTTTTGATTTGCTAGCTCTATCATCTTTTGGTTTCTCATCACCCTTATCATCAGAGCTATCTTGTTCATCATCATCCGCTGTGATATTGTCATCATCTATCTCTGATTTGAGTATCTCGTATATCTCTTCGGCATACATACCATCAAACCGCTCTTGATAGTCTACTTTAGGAGGTAGAGATAGCCCATTGGCCAACAACATACTATTGATAGTATAGTCGGTAGATAGTTGCCACAGTCTATCGTTTCTCACTCCTGATCTTTGAGTGTGTTTGAGCAGGGTATGCATAGCACCATTGGCTAGAGCGAACTCTACATCGTCTATCATAGCTTCATCGAAGTAGTCGCTACTGTACTTCAAGGTATCACCATCAGAGCTAAACGACTCTATGTCATCACTCACCTCTATATCTAGCGATGAAGCTATAGTGCCAAAATATGGATGATCCATCATAAGCCTCGCCTTTGCTTTGGAGATTTTGCTATCTATCTGCTCTTGGGGTCTCATCTTCACACCAATAGATACGCAAACTTCTTCACCCACTCACCCCATATATCAGACTCCTCTACATCTATGCCACTTAGTTGCATATCTTTGATGAGCATGATAGAGTATTCATCTTGTAGTGATAGTGAGAATTTGAGCAAGTTATCTAGCCGTTCTCTCTCATCAGACTCTTTTAGTAGATTGATCAATCCCACGCTAAGAGCCATTATGAGCTTGGGATCGTTACTATCTATAGACTTTATATCTCCTCGCAATATGGCCTCCAAATCAGGCAAATCACCCATGACGCGTCTAAAGCTCATATAATCTACCGCTACCTCTCTACCTACAGCTCCTGAGATACTCTCTAGCAATAACTCCTTACTGATGCCACTATCTATGATACTATCTACAAACTCCCATGATCTAGGCGTAGCAAAGCTCTTTTGGTTGCTAGTAGGGTCAAATCTAAAGAGCATACTCTTATCATATGCCAAAAATGCTATGATGGAACTATGCACTCCTCTACTGTACGCCCACTGCTTCCAATCCTCGAAATCTACCTCCATCTCGAAATGTACAAATCTATTGGCTAGTGGTGGTGGCATCTTGTAGACTACCCCTCTGTCACTCTCCTTGTTGCCTGCTGCTACGATACTCCATCCGCTAGGTAGTTCGTATTCCCCTACTCTTCTATCTAATATGAGCTGATATGCTGAGGCTTGCACCGCTGGTGGTGCGGTATTGATCTCATCTAAAAATAGTATACCCCTACTCTCATCATCGCTTGATGGTAAAAAGCTAGGTTTCGCCCACACACCCTCTCTACTCTCTGCATCAAAAAATGGTATACCCTTTAGATCAGTAGGGTCAAGTAGTGATAGTCGCAAATCTATAAACTCCATACTGTTGACTCTAGCTATCTCCTTGACTATGGAAGATTTGCCTATACCAGGCGACCCCCATATAAAGATAGGTAGTTTTTTGATGATAAGCTCTCTCGCTACTTTGGATATATCACTAGCTCTCATAGTATCCTCTTTTTATCATATAGTAGCATTTGTAGATTAATATTGCAAGTCAAGATAAAAGAGTTGCTCCAGACTACCCAACTAATGTCTCTCAAAGCTATTTACGATACATCACCCAAAAAACTTCTTGCAATCAAAATGCCATCTCCAAATAGTCACTTTTTATGCTATAATACTTTATAAAAAGAGTGTTCGATAGAGAGGAAAAAATGTCAAGCATACTGGAATCATTCACAAATATAGCAGGCACACATACCTCTACAACATCAACCTATAAAACCATAGACTTATTTTGCGGTATTGGTGGTATCAGAAAAGGGTTTGAGCTTACCAACAGATTTTCTTGTGTTTTATCTGCAGAGATTGATAAGTATGCTTGTGCGACCTATGAACATTTGTTTAATGAAAATCCATCAAATGATGTGAGTAGTGAAGCGTTTAAAAGCAAAGTTGAAGCATTAGATTATGATGTTCTATTAGCAGGTTTCCCTTGTCAAGCATTTTCTATTGCAGGTACAAAAAAAGGCTTTGAAGATACTACAAGAGGAACACTATTTTTTGATGTTGCAGATATACTTAAACGAACAAAACCAAAAGCATTTTTACTTGAAAATGTTGAAGGACTTCTGCGTCATGATAAAGGTAAAACATTTAAGATAATTATTGATACTTTGGTCAATGAATTAGGGTATAAAAT
>WFMX01000228.1 GCA_015488875.1 Campylobacterota bacterium
GATATAGGTAGTGATATATTTTTGCCTATCTTCAGGGTAGTTGTCTTCTTTAGTCGATAGTTGACTGCTGTGATCTGCTTCGTGGTGAGATGAAATCTTTTGGCTATAGAGTTGAGAGAGTCACCCTTTTGTATAGTATACTTGGGATATTTTTTGGCTCTCTTCTCTGCTAATTTTTTTCTCTTTTCTCTCGCCAATCTCTCTTGCTCTCGCTTCAATTTGTCTATAGATGGTTTGTACTCAGGCTTCAACACTCCAAGAGCTGTTTTGTTGAGATCTGTAGTGCTTGTCTGGTTGGTATCTATGAGAGTTGCTCCATTGAGGTCTGCTGAGGCGATCACAGAAGCATTGGTAGTTGCATTGGTATCCTTATGATCAGCTATTTTGCTTGGCATATCTCGCTGCTCTATCTTCTCTTGTTCTTTTGCAAAATCATGTATATCTTTTGAAAATCTGATAGGTTCATTCACCTCTAGATGGTTCTCTATCATGTCTTCTACACTGATGACATGCAAAATCTTCGGTTTATCCATGCGTGGGAGTGTTTTTGAGATGATGAGTTTCTCTCTTTTTTGATCTACCTTTTGATGCAATAGCATGTTTGTCGTATATATAAATTTTGATGGATAGGTATTGCACTCTGTAGTCTTACCTGTAACAAACCTACAATCAACTAGTTTTTTTCCACTAGCATCTGTATTGGTTGTGATCACTGCTAGTGTAAAGAGAAAAATATTTTTTTTCATCATAGTAGATGCAAAATTATAAAAATTTTAACATCTCCTCCTTTATCTCTGTAGTCTCTACGACTACTTTGTGTTTGATATCTCTACCAAATAGTTTATTTATCATATCTGGCACGACTGCACCTTGATCCTTGCTCACCCATTCTAGTGCCTCTAGGTCGCTCTCTACTTTATGTCCTAATGCTTTGGATACGGTCGTGCTAAATTTCGTCCACTCAGCTGTAGAGTAGATGATGGTAGGTAGTGGGCTATCTCTAAGGTCTCTATATGCTTTGATGCAAGTAGCAGTGTGTGGATCCATGATATATCCCTCTTTTGCGTAGTGTGCTATCACCTCTTCACCTGCATTATCATCGCTATATGTGGCTATGAAGTCCTCTTGAAGCAGTGCCAACTCGTCAGCAGTGAGACTAAACCTAGCACTTTCATCCAGTGATTCAAATAGCTCTTTGGTACGATCGGCACCAAATTTATCATACATTACCCTCTCTATGTTGGAACTTTTGAGTATATCCATCGCTGGAGATTGTGTCAACACTAGCTCCCTATCTCTTAGGTCGTACTCTCCCGTGTTGATCCAATCTGCTAATATGTTGTTTATATTTGAGGCTATCAGTATCTTTTCTATCGGAAGTCCCGCTTTTTTGGCGTAGTATCCGCCCAGGGCATTGCCGAAGTTTCCACTAGGCACAGTGATATATATAGGATCTCCTATGTTTATCTCGCCTTTTCGTACCAACTCTAGGTAGCTATGGATATGGTAAATGATTTGAAATATAATCCGTCCGAAATTGACAGAGTTTGCAGCTGATAGCTTGATATCTCTACTCTCTAGTTCGGCTTTGAACTCCTCTGATGCTAGTAGGCTTTTGAGTGAGTTTTGCGTATCATCAAAATTTCCCTTGACACCTATGACTTTGAGATTTGCTGCATTCTCTGTCACCATTTGCAATCTCTGCACATCGCTTGTGCCACCATCTGGATAGAGGCAAGCTACTTTTATGTTGGGCTGGTTTTTAAATGTCTCTAGAGTGGCAGGTCCTGTATCTCCACTAGTAGCCGCCATAATGAGGTAATTTTCTCCTCTCTCCTGAGCTAATCTACTCAGTATATAACCAAATGGTTGTAGCGCCATGTCTTTAAAGGCTCTAGTCTGACCATGATATAGTTCGCTTACAAAACAGTCATCCTCTATCTTCACTACAGGTATAGGGTTTGTTGGGTCATCAAAATCATCATATCTATTGAGAGCCTGCTCTATGATGGATGGCTCTATGTCTATCTCAAATGAGTTCAAAAAGTCAGCTGCCAACTCTTTGTAGCTACTATCTATATGCTTCCTCAGAAAAGCAATATCGAGAGTAGGTAGTGACTCTGGCACATAGAGACCACCAAAGCTTGCACTTGGGTTGAGTATCGCATCCGAAAAATTTATCTTGCTCTCTCTAATACCATCGTTTCCGCGTGTTTCGACAAAATACATCTATTTCTATCCTATATCTTTATTTGACCCAACACTCTGTTTGGGTTTGCTTCTCTCAATTATACCAAAATATACATTATGATGAGCCACCTACAAATCAAAAACCAATTTCTACAATAGTCAAGTATTGCACTTTGGTTCTATGTCTCCATCAAAGCTGTGATACTCTCTTTGCTTGGATTTTGACTGAGTTGCTTTGTGCAGTAGTCGTGCTCTTTGTTGCTAGATAAGAAAACTATCGGCTGTATGTCATAATCCTCTATCTGTTTGGCTACTATGCAGTCATCTATCTCTAGGCTAGATTCATCAAACATGGCATGTGTATAGAGTGTAGAGTCTAGGGAGTTTAGAAATTCATCTTTATCTTTGGCTATCTTGACCTTGTATCCAAGGTTGCGTAGTATGGAGCTGTATATTTTTGACTGTAGGCTGAGATGGTTATACAATAGTATAGATATACTTCTATCGTCTGTTGTCTCTTTGGCAGGTGATGCTATATTGGCATTTAGCTTGTCATTTGGATTTTCTACTTTTACACAGTAGGTAGATATGATCTTCTTTAGCTCTATAAGGTTTAGTGGTTTTGAAGCGTAGTTGTCCATACCTGCATCTATATATTTCTCTCTATCGCCTTTGAGTGCATTGGCAGTCAATGCTACTATAGGTATATGGTTTAGTTCATTTTCTTTTTCATATTTGATGATCGCTCGTGTAGCTTCCATACCATTCATGATGGGCATCTGAACATCCATGAAGATGATATCAAACTCTTGCTCTTGTCTCTGCTCTAATGCCTCTTTGCCATTGGAAGTGATGGTGACATCTATCCCAAAATTTTTGAGTGTAGCCAAGATAAGCTTTTGGTTTATGATATTGTCTTCTGCGACCAATGCTCTAACCTTGTTGAACTCATCTGTTTTTAACTTTGTGTCGCTCATTACAGTGATGGCTTCACCACCTTTTCGTTGAGCATCCAATAATCTGACTATTTTTTCTATAGTCATAGGTTTGTGTATCATCTCCAAAGAGTTACTATCTTCACTCTCTATGACTCTCTTTAGATTTCCAGTAGTCATCAGAATGATACTGCTCTCTAGCTCCATAAATGGCAGAAGCCTCTCTCTGTCTTTGACATGGTGATGATCTACAAAAAGCATATCAGGATACTTCATCTCACTATCAGGATCAAGAAGCTCATCATAAGTATATATGTCAAACTTACAACCTAAATACTCTATATAATCCTTGAGATATCTATCTATATCTCTATGGATATCTCTATTTGGCAATGCTAAACCTACACTTATATCACCATAATCATCATATGGAATGTGCGAGCTACTACCATCTCTCTCTAGACCTATGGTGAAGAAAAATTCTGAACCCAAATCTGGATCACTGCGTACATCTAGTGTACCCCCCATGAGTCCTACTATGGTTTTGGATATAGTGAGACCGAGACCTGTACCTCCAAATTCACGACTAGTACTTGAATCAGCCTGCGTAAAGGCTTTGAATATCTTGTTTTTTTGCTCTTCACTTATGCCTATGCCTGTATCTTTGACAGAAAATCTTACTTGGTTGGTATCTTCCTCATCTCCAACTCTCTCTATGACTAAACTGATAGAGCCACTAAGTGGAGTAAACTTAATAGAGTTACTTATGAGATTTATCAACACCTGCGATAGTTTGGTAGGGTCACCTATGAAGTGTCTAGGTAAGCTAGGATCTATCATGATGCCTAATTCTATACTCTTTTCATCTGCTCTAGCCACAAAAGTCTCTATAGCTGATTCTGCCTTTTCATATAGATCGAAGCCTATATATTCAAGTTCCATTTTGTTGGCATTTATCTTGGATAGATCTAGTATATCACTCACGATTGCCAGTAGATTGTCGGAGCTATTTTCTATGATATTGATGAAGTCCTGCTGGTCAGGTGTGAGTTTGGTATCTTTGAGAAGCTGAGTAAACCCTACTATACCATTGAGTGGTGTTCTGATCTCATGGGACATGTTTGCTAGAAATAGATCTTTTGCATTGTTGGCATCATCTGCTTGTATCTCCTTTTGGTGTAGGAGTCTAAGTATAGAGCGAATGTAGGCATAGACTTGCTGTTTGTCTGAAAAGTCTTGCAGTAGATTGTCTCTATCCAATACCTCTTTTTTACTCTCCTTGGTCAATATATCTATCTCTTCCATCATCTCAGCTAGAGACGCTTCATCTCTTTTGATTTTATGGACATAACTTATGTTTGTAGATATAAATAGTATCAATCCAAATAGAGTGATAAAGGCACTCGCTATCAATGAAATCTCTTCATTTGATATACTCTTGTTTGCCTTGTCAGATATATAATTGAGGACAACACTCTCTGCTTTTCCTAGTAGATTGAGCTTCTTTTTGTTATAAGATATCCACTCCTTTATATCACTCTCATACTCTCCTGTGGTGTGGTTGAGCAGTATGTCGATACGCATATCGTCTATCTTATTCGATATATCATCTATACTTTTTTGAGTAAATATCATATCAAGTCTATCTTTGATGGGTAGTAGATTTTTATACTCTTCGCTCTCAGGTAGTAGTGATTGTGTGATATACTTATCCCATTGTGCCAAATCATCAGAGCTGAAGACTTGTTTGTTTGAGAGAAAATAGGCTCCAAAAGTAGTCTCTGTGACTGTGTATGAGTAGAGTCTGTTTATATTATTGAGGAAGTCTAAATAGTACTTATTTTCTACTGTAGAGTATTTGTCAAACTCTTTCCAGTAGAGCCTGAGTGGCTCTATGATCTTTTTGTGATATTCCCCATCTATCAACATTTCCAAATCTAGTTTTTTACTAGTATCTATATTGTATCTTATGTCTTGAAGTAGCTTTTTTAGTCTATCGCTCTCTGCTATAGATAATTGCTCGGATAATTTATCTTCTGCTGTGAGATCTCTTTTGAAGATGTAGTTATTGATCTTCTCTTGGATTGTGATGTTGCTTGATAGCTTGGTGAGTTTGTTGACTATCTTGTCGGTAGTGACTCTGATATCATGGCAACTCTCTCGTAGGCTTTCTCTGTCACCACTCATCTGGGCACTACATATATTTTCTTGATATATGGATTGCTCAAGTGATTGAAGGAGTTCTACTTTGACAAGTTTTTGCTTTAGCTCTAGTGAAGTGATATACTTAGTCCAATTCATATAGAAGAAGTAGCTACCAGTTACGAACAGAATGACAAGTGGCAAGAGAACCACAAGTAGATTTAACCTAGTTTTATTTGCTATCATTGTGGTTCCTTATTCTCTTATTTGTTGACCAATTTTTTGTGATACTTTATCAACTCATTTATAGATCTATCCATGTGTTTGGTAGATATAAATATAATGGTAGGCAGTTCGCTTTTTTTGATACCTCTATAGAAACTTTTGCTTGATGGCCAGTATCTAGATAGCTTTCTTATCACCTTTTTTGATATAGTAGGTGGATAGTTGTAAGCCTCTACTTTGGCTAGAAGCTTACCAAATTCATCAACTGCTATATTTGCCTGTGTCACATTGACTGCATCTGTAAACCCTGCACTAAATGCTATATAATACTTAGCAGCTCTTGCCAATAGATATTTCATATCGACTACCATCAGAAGCATCTCTACCTCTTTACTAGGTGTTTTGCTCATCTGATACTTTAGTATAGTGTCAGAACTCTCTAGTAATGACTCGGTATAGTCTAGTATCAATCCACCATTTTCAGGGTTGTACTTATCTTTGAGTATAGCTTTGAGCTCTTCAGAACTAAACTCAGCGAACTGTATCAAATCTTTTGTCTGCTGATCTTGGGCGTTCTCTTGGATCAGCTTAATACTCTTGTCTAGCATGATGACATCTTTTTTGAGACCTCGTTTTGCTGATGGTATTTGTATGCCTTGATTTATATAGAAGTAGTTTTTTGCCAAACTCTGCGATATAATCTTTATATTTTCAGCATTCTCCAAGAC
>WFMX01000229.1 GCA_015488875.1 Campylobacterota bacterium
CTATTCGTCTTCCTGTTGATATGATAGATGCGTTAAAGGTAAAAGCAAACAGTATGGATGTGCCTTATCAGTCATTGATAAAAATGCTTTTACAAGATGGACTTTTGGGGAAGAGAGCTTAGGGTTGTTACTCCTCCCTAACCTCAACCTCCCCATAAACAGGCAACTGAGTCAAAAGAACCTCACTACCTTTAGCAATAGTTTAGCAACATACACCCCTGCCGTTCAATATCCACTTTTATCACTCTTGATAATCATAGAAATAGCCGATTTGGATAACCCAAGATAGTTAGCTATCTCAATTTGAGAATATCCATCTTCTGAGTAAGCTAAAGAGATAATGCTGTTCTTCTCTTGTCTACTTCTTGTAATATATTATAAAAGTGGAGATTGAACGGCAGAGGGTGTTTACTTCATTAACCTCATGTTAATCTCATGTCTATATACTTGCACAAAAATAATACAAAGGATTATTAATGGCTTTATATGATAGAGATTATACACAAGCACAAACCCAAAATCAAACACGAGTAGGCTCGAGAGTAGCTTTCATGAAAAAAACATATCAGTTGCTAGCAGCTAGCATGATAGCAGCGGCGGCTGGGGCGTATGCTACTATGCCTTATGCAGATGTGATATTGCAGTACAAATGGTTTATATTTGGATTTGAACTATTTATGCTATTTGTCGGACTAGGTATGACTAGAAACAAACCAGGTCTCAATATCGCGGCACTATTTGTCTTTACATTTGTCACAGGCGTATCACTTGTGCCACTACTAGCCTCGATTATAGGCACAGGTAATGGTGGCATGATAGGCAATGCATTTTTGATGACATCAGTACTCTTCGGCTCTCTAAGTCTCTTCGCTATCAATAGCAAAAGTGATTTCTCTAGCTGGGGTAAACCACTGTTTATTACTCTCATAGTGGTAGTAGTAGCGTCACTTGTCAACTACTTCTTCTTGCATAGTCCTATCATGCACATAGTGATCACTGCTGGTATACTGCTTCTTTTTGGTATCTTTACTATATATGATACGCAAAATATAGCAAACGGTGCATATGACTCTGAAGTAGATGCGGCGATATCACTATATCTTGACTTTCTCAATATGTTCACAGCTATACTACAGCTTTTGGGTATATTTGGAAGTGATGACTAGTAGCGAAACTACTGCGAAGATTGAGCGTCTCATAGATGCCAATCTCAACAGACTCAAAGAGGGTATCCGTGTCATCGAGGATATCAATAGATATATCAAAGATGATGCTACCCTTGCCTATCAATTAAAACAACTCAGACACAAACTCCAAAAAGCATACAGTCAAGAGAGATTGACCCATAGGGATATAGAGGGTGATGTACTCAAAGAGAGTATAGATAGCGAACTCAAACGATCGACAATAGATGATTTGATGATAGCAAATTTTTCACGCACCCAAGAGTCAGCTAGGGTACTTGAAGAGTCTTTTAAACTTGTCGACCCATCACTGTCTGAATTATTTAAAGGCATGAGATATGAACTGTATGGGCTAGAAAAGAAATACTTTATAAAGAGCTAATCTAGCTTGTATAGTGACCTATAAAGTTCCGCCTATTCTAGCGAATATCAAGCGAGATGATATATCCTCTAGCCTCTCTATGATTTTTAGATTTTTCCTGATGTATTTGAGTAGGTTTACATACTCATCTTTGAGCATGTGATCTTTATTCATACTTTGTAGGATACTTTTTTCTATTAGCCCATATATATCATCTGTTTTACTAGCCTCTACCTCTATCTTGCTCGCCAACTCTATGAGTCTGTCTCTATCCTCTGATTCGTTTACCATGTCTATGGAATACTCCAAAGCCTTGATAGTACATCTATTTATAGCCAGAGAGTCTATTATGATCGTACGCATCTCTTCATCGGTTTTTTGATTGCAAATATTCATATTTTTTATATAGTTTTTTTCATTTGTAACTATCCTCTGCAGAGATGATGTGATCTTCAA
Source organism: Campylobacterota bacterium (assembly GCA_015488875.1). Taxonomy (GTDB): domain Bacteria; phylum Campylobacterota; class Campylobacteria; order Campylobacterales; family Sulfurovaceae; genus SZUA-451. The sequence goes on from WFMX01000229.1 coordinate 2,002, forward strand.
AAATGCAACCATCTCTCTGAGGTCTTTTGCTTCTGGTGAGTAGAGTGAGCATACAGTCACGATGGATTGGTCTATCTCGTTTATCTGCTGAGATATCCCCTTGATAGGTCTCTTTGTATCTTCATAGATCTCCTCATCACAACTCTCCAATGCCTTTAGTATGAGTTTTTGAGAAGTCACTAGATTGTCCAATACCTTGGCGGTACTCTTTCTGATCTCGTTCAATCTTTTTGTATTTGCTTGTAACATTGTTATCCTTTTTGTAAATTATTTAAACTATCCAAATCTGCCCGTGATGTAATCTTCCGTCAACTTCTCTTTGGGATTTAGAAATATATCCTCCGTGTTGCCAAACTCTATGATGTCGCCCATATACATGAAAGTGGTATAGTCGCTAAGACGGCTCGCTTGTTGCATATTGTGTGTCACTATCACTACAGTCAACTCTTTTTTGAGTTCTACTAGTAGCTCCTCTATAGCCGCTGTAGATATAGGGTCTAGTGCTGATGTCGGCTCATCAAAGAGAAGTATCTCTGGTTTGAGTGCCACAGATCTAGCTATACATAGCCTCTGTTGTTGTCCTCCGCTGAGTCCCATGGCACTATCTTTGAGTCGATCTTTGGTCTCTTTCCATATGGCTGCACCTTTGAGTGCATTTTCCACCTTTTCATCCAAAATAGCTCTATCTTTGATCCCCTGTAGTTTAAGTCCGTAGGCTACATTATCATATATACTCATCGGGAACGGTGTGGGCTTTTGAAATATCATGCCAACCTTTTGCCTAAGAGCGATAAGTTCATTCTCTTTTTTGAGTTTGAGTATATTTTCTATCTTTCCGCTTTTTGGGTCAAGTAGTTCTATCGCTCCACTATATTTACACCCTGGATATAGATCATGTATGCGATTGATGGCACGAAGTAGTGTCGATTTGCCGCATCCACTAGGACCTATGAGTGCAGTGATCTTGTTTTTGTGTATAGATAGATTGTTCCCTTTGAGTGTCGGTTCTTTGCTGTTTGGGTATGTGAAGTATAGATCTTTGATATCCAACACTTTCTCTGATCTCTTGTTTGCCATATGCTCTCCTTAGCCTTTGTTTCTTGTGAAATATCTGCCGATTAGGTTGATAAATAGTACGATCGCTGTCAATATGAATGA
>WFMX01000230.1 GCA_015488875.1 Campylobacterota bacterium
CTCATAAGCATAATGGTGTTGCAGTTTAAGCCGAGGTCTGGTTATTCATGATGCATTCCGCTACGCTCCACGCATCACAAATCACCAGACCCCCTATCGTTTCCATATATCCAAAAAGGTGTGTTGATTTATATGGAGCAGGGGAGTAGTTATTATCTATTTTTTTAATAGAATTTATATTATGTTAACCAAAGAGTTGAAATTTATCATATATACTCAAAGAGCAGATAATTTATCTGCTACCGACGATTATAGGTTTTTGACACTCTTGTATCTTCTCCCAATGCTCTTTGATCTCTTTCTCTTTGAGACCCTCTTTTTCGACTACTTTTTCCATGATGCCATAAGCCTTTAGGCAATTATGCTTCTTGTAATACCCCCAAGCTTCTGAGTCTAGGTAGTAGGTATTGTCAGGCTGTTGCTTTAGTGCATTATGTATGATCTCTAAACCCTTGTCCACATCTATATCTTTATCTATGAGAGTATAAGCATAATAGTTGAGATATATACTGTCATCTACACCAAGTGTCATAGCCCTATCAAAGAGTTTGATTATCTCTTTGAGGGTATCGGGATCATCTTTGTTGGATGCATCCTCGTAGATTAGTATAGCTTTTTCTGCTAGCCATCTAGGATCTTCATCTTTCAGATAAAACTTTTCCGATAGCATTTTTGCTTTTTTAAATCTCTTCTCTTTTTTGTACAGATCATAGAGTATCTCATTATCTGCCCCATTGGACTCTAAAAAAGATATCAACTCATTGAAGTTTTTATTGTAAAGATATATCTCTATAATTTTAGAGAGGTACTCTTTTTTTGGAAACTTTTCATATAATGCTTTGTAGACCTCTAATATACTATCTATATCTTGATCTTTGACATACAGATCAATCAATAGTTTGTAAACCTCCTGTGAGGAGTCTTCTATGCGTCTATGTGTCTCTAATAATTGAATAGCCTTTTTTCTATTTTTGAGATACTGTGCCTCTATGGCGGCTATCTTTATGAGTATGTTTTCATTTTTTGTTTTCCGATAGAGCTTACTGAGTAGCTCTATTCCTTTTTTATACTCACCCAAAAATAGATAAGGGTTGGCTGCCAACTCCAGATCAGATGCATCGTCTGAATGTTCTACTAGGTAACTACCTATTTTTTGTGCTTTTTTGAACGATCTATTGTCCATATATAGTGCCATCAACAATCTCCTGCCCGTCAAATCATTGGGATTGTTGTCACTCCATACTTTTAGTTTTTTGATGCTTTGGCTTATGCTTGTCTTGCTGTATATACTATTGCTGACTTCCTTGAAGAGATACTCTTTCTTTCCAGTAGCTTCGTATAATTTATCGTATACCTCCCTACTTCGTGAAAACACCCTATTCTCTTCAAGCCATATGGCTCTTATGATCCACTCATCTTCACTCAAATTATCTATGATTATATTTTTCTCATGTCTCTTGTCGTTTGATGTAGATATCTTGGCTGTATTGATATTGGCACTAGATAGCTCTGCAGCCATGACACTCTCTGTCGTCAAGAGGATGATAGAGAGTAGAGTAGTTTTTATATGATACCTGGACACTCTTTTTTTACCTCTTCTTTATCTGATTTGTATTGATCCCAAAATGGAAATGTGCGACACTGTAGCGGTCTCACAGGATATATGGAACAGCCTTTTATCTCATCATCAAAGAATATACAAGCATGATCGCCCTCCACTTCTCTGAACTTTTCAACTAAACTATATCGATGTTTAATTTTTTTTAGATATATTATAGCGAAATTTTCTACTGATAGTTCTAAAAAATTTGATATTGCCTCAATTTCTTTATATTTCACCCATATATAACCGCTCTCACCTGTACAGCAATGACCACCACATGAGAGACATGCGGATGGGTCAAACTTGTATTCATATCCATCTTTTACTATCAGATCCATTAAAAATCACCTTTCATACTGTGAGTATCAGCTTCATCAAAAGCTGAACTTGACTCTGCTAAATATCTGCTACTCTCATCGAAAACTACCAATGGTGGCAACACTTTTGTCGTAGACTTAGAGTTCATTCGAGCCGACACCAATACCAATTTGGACTCTCTGTCTATCTTGGAGTGTACAAATCTTATGACCTCTGGATTTATCTGGTTTGATCGTAACTCACAGAGTATATTGTCTATCTCTTTTGCATCATAACAAAATATAAACCTTCCTCTTGGTTTTAGTAACGATTTGACATTTTTGACAAATCCATCAAGAGGCAGATGTGAAGCATACCTAGCGATACTTAGATGCTCATCCTGACTCTGTACGGAACCATTACCATAAAATGGTGGATTTGAGATGATCATATCAAATTTTTCACCGATATCAAATGATGAAAAATCTCCTAAATATAGATTTGCCTTTAAGTTATTGATAGATAAATTGAGCTTTGCATAGGAGAGCATATTCTCTTGCTTGTCTATGAGACTCATGTCTACGACAAAATCTCGACTTACCAAAAGTGACAAAATGCCGACTCCGCAGCCAACATCCAAAACTCTCCCTTTTGGATTAAAAGACCTAATGAAGTGATATAAAAATATAGAGTCGCTATTGTAGCTGTAGCCACTTGTAGGTTGATAAAGAAACATAAAACTCCATATGAGATACAAAATAGATAATCAAAGTCTGTATTTTATCTTTATTTCGGTAAAATCGCGATTATGAATGAAAAAGATAACTTACTCAACCCTCCATCGACAGACTTCTCTATGCTAGATTATGAGTGTGCATATCTGCCTCAAAAGCAGGTCAGAATGAACTACAAATATGTACCAGATGCCCATCAAGCTTTTGCTTCGGCAGTGATACATAGAGGCTGGAGGAGATTTGGAAAATACTACTTTCATCCTGTATGTGATGGATGCAACGAATGCAAGAGTATACGAATAGATGCAAAAAATTATATCTATACAAAGTCTCAAAAAAAATCCATCAAGAGAAATAGTGATACAGAGATCATAGTACAAAAACCGACACTCACACAAGCACACATAGATCTATACAACAAGTATCATGCATACAAAGAGTCAAAGGATGCGTGGAAATTTAAAAACATAACTCACAGAGAGTACAATGAAAACTTTGTAGATGGAGCTCAGACATTTGGCAAGGAGGTATTGTATATAAGAGATCAGAAGCTAGTAGGAGTAGATCTTATAGATATATTGGATGACGGCATATCCTCTATATACTTCTATTATGACCCTGACTATGGTAGACTCTCTCTAGGTACATACTCCCTACTCTATCAGATAAATTTAGCCAATATACTAGATCTTAAGTGGATCTATTTGGGTTATTGGGTCGATGGATGTAAAGCCTTTGCCTATAAGCCAAAGTTCCAACCACAAGAGTTGCTTGATGGTTTTCCAGATATAGACCAAAAAGCTGATTGGAATATATGCAACTTGACATAAAATAAGAATTTTTATCACATGAGCTAGATTTATTCACAATTATATAGTAAAATAAACTATTAGCTATCAAAGCACCCAAAGGACTTATGTCATGAAAAATATCTTAATTTATATACTATTGTTACTTTCGCCAACTCTATTGCTATCAAATACAAGCCCACAATACTATGTGCAGACAGATAGTAATATATCAAATAACAAGATAATGGAGAATGAAGATTTACTCTTTTTGGATAACTCTTCAAATCTGAAAAGTGCCATCATTCCACAGCACTCATTATGGATAAAAGATATCTCATATGATAATCCACTCATAGCATCCTCTAAATATAAACGACTAGAGGGTGATCAAACTATATTTTATCATATAGACAACCCCTCTCTATCGCTTCTGATAGACTTGGAAAATCTTTTGCCAAACAAATCCGAGATCAATCTCACAGGTTGGATATCTATAAATTCATTCTATTATGGAGTGATGTTCTCTCTCCTTATCTATGTCATCTTTTTTAGCTACATCTTCAAACACAAAAGTTTTTTATACTATTCATATACACATATTGCACTTATGGTTTTTTTGCTTGATGCAGATGGATGGTTACAAAAGATATTTTGGGATGCTTACCCTATGCTCAGCACAGTAACCATACCTATCACTATGGCACTCTCCATTTCGTTGATAGCTATCTTTTCGCGTATGTTATTGTCTACAAGAGAGTTATCAAAGAAGATTGATACTATTTTGATCTTATTAATATTGATAAATATTATATCTTCTCTCTTGATCTTTTTTGTCTCATCCGATATCGCTAGCATGGCTATAGAGTATATCTCTTTTGTTACTCTAGTATACTTGATATATACCACTCTATATATATTGCTCACTAGACAGTATAAGAGTCAGCGATATTTTGTTGTGTTGTGGGAGATACTTCTATTGTCACTATTTGTAGAGTATCTCAGATATTTGGACTATATCCCATCCAATATCTTGACATCTTTTATATTTAAAATAGTGATACTTTTTGAGCTTATAGCTATATCTATGGCTACTATTTCGCAGAGATATAAACAGCTAGAGAAAGAGATAATAGAGGTGAAAGAGTCAGCAAAAGAGAATGCACTCAAACTATCTCAGATGAATTTTGACGAGAAGAGACTACAGCAAAAACATGACTTACTCAACAAGCTAGCAGGTACAGATGGTCTCACAGGACTCTACAATAGAAGAGAGTATTTCAATATATGCGAATCACTGATATTTCGTGCCAAAAATGAGTTTGCCGCTTACTCAATGATGATGCTAGATTTGGATCACTTCAAAAATGTCAACGATACATATGGACATGATATAGGCGATGTAGTACTCAAAACTGTCACGAAAGCTATCACGGAAGCCAAGAGAGAGGATGATGTATTTGGAAGGATTGGGGGCGAAGAGTTTGCCTTTTTTATGCCAAATACCTCGGCACCAGAGGCGGAGGAGATAGCAAATAGCTTTTGTCAATTGGTCAGTAAATTACAGATAGATACAGGCAAAGAGATCATCAAAATCACGGTAAGTATAGGACTAGCATCAGACTCACATCGCCAATTTACTCTATCTGAATTGATGAAGTCGAGTGATGTGGCATTATATGAGGCAAAAGCAAGCGGACGAAACAAGGTGGTCTCTGTAGAGGCGATACCTAGATGATACGAGAAGGAAAAATATGAAAAAAGATCACTTTGCACACAAATCAAAATCTTGGGATATGAGTAGTAAGAGAGTAAAGAATGCAAAATCTATAGCTGATGGTATATTAAAAAATATTAAATTATCGAAAGATATGTGCTTGATGGATTTTGGTGCAGGTACTGGTCTGCTGAGTTACTTTGTCGCGACATATGTAGATACGATAGTAGCCGTAGACAACTCGCCATCTATGCTAGAGGTACTTAGACAAAAGAGTGATGAGATAGAGTGCCACATAGAGATGATAGAGGCTGACCTGTCTATAGATAAGATAGATAGGGAGTTTGATGGTATCATATCATCGATGACTCTACATCATTTAGAGGATACAACTGCCCTACTCTCCTCTATGTATGATATGCTAAAGCCAAATGGATTTGTGGCATTAGCAGATCTAGATAGTGAAGATGGCACATTCCATAGTGACAATGAGGGGGTTTTTCATTTTGGTTTCGATAGAGATATTTTGAGAGATATCGCCAATGCTGTAGGTTTTAGAGATATCACCTTTGAAACCGTAAGTAACATATCCAAGCCACATAGTGATTTTACTATATTTCTTATGACTGCCAAAAGATAGAGATATAGACAAGGCATTATAGTGACTTCATCAATGGTTTCTTGTCTTCTAGCAGTAGCGAGGGCTCTATAAACGGTGCCATCTTTGTGAGGAAATTGATCAAAGATAGTATAGGTGTAGCATAAAAGAACTTTATTTTATGGTGGTAGTGCCATAGCTGATCTACATATTGATAAATTCTATGTGTAGTGTCACCTACACCATCACCATCTCTATCAAACCCCTCGTATCTATCCCAATAGTTGTACTTTATACTATTTAAAGTAGTTATATTGCCTTTGGTGTCTTTGACTATATCGTCAATATTTCCATATATGTTGTTGTGGATTATTGTATTGTTTTGGATAGCTTGATGGAAGTGTATAGCCTCTTTGTTGTATGATATATTATTTGAGACTATATACCTCTGCATGCCTTTTTCGTGGGCTTTTGAGTCTATGTATAGACCTTTTGCATTGTAGCTAATGCGATTTTTTTCTACCTCTAAATTGCTCACACCCAATATGGTCACACCTATACCAGCTGCACCTTTAGAGCTAAGTATACTATTTGATGTGAGATTGGTATCTTTGACACCCATCAACAGAACCCCTACAGAGTTGAGCCTGAAAGTATTGTACATGACCCTGTTTCTACTACTGTGACTGATATGTATACCAAATCTATTGTGAGAGAAGTGATTGCCTACTATGCTGTTGTCATTTGAATAGGTGAGTGTCACATCTCGTGATGACTCTATGTGGTTTCTCGCGATATTGTTGTGATGACCATACCACACTTTGAGAGCGTCACCACGCATAGATATATCTTGTCGATATGAGGTGATGTAGTTATCTGTGATATTTGACTCTTTTACCATATTGAGATCTATACCATATAGCGTCTCTTCCAATCTACAGTGGCTTATACTGCATCCCCCTACCCTCTTCATCGTTATGGCAGAGTCTATATTTTCCATCCTCTTGCCACTGTCTCTGATAGTAAGGTTCTCTAATTTTACGCCTGAACTTTCTATAGTGATGACACTGCCACTATTTTGACCAGATATGATAGAACTGTCACCCACACCTACTATAGATATAGGTTTATCTATAGTGATACTACCCTCGTAGAGTCCATCAGATAGTTTGATGGTAGAGTTGGGCGGTGCTTTATCTATGGCATCTTGTAGAGGGTTTCCATATATACATGCAGTGGCTATTATTGTTATCCATACTATTTTTTTCATCATATTGATATTATACTAGATGTTCTCTAA
>WFMX01000231.1 GCA_015488875.1 Campylobacterota bacterium
ACCAATAATATAGCTATGAGGCAGAGTGAAGCGATGGTTGACTCTTTGCCGTTTGCCATTTGCGTCAAGATAGAGCTAGAGAGTGTAGAGAGTCCAGCAGGGGCTACTAGCATTGTGATGGTACTCTCACGAATTGTAAAGACAAACCCAACAATCCATGCAACTACAAATGATTTACTCACTAATGGTATAAGGATAGTTCTAGCTATCTGCCACTGTGATGCTCCACTAAGTTGTGCTACTTCTATGAGGCTATGGGGGATTTTAGACAAGCTGTGTTGTATGATTTTGGTAGTCAAAAAAAGATACTTAATGAGATAGCCTATGAGTATAATAGCAGGGGTAGCATAGATGAAATTGGTAGCAGGAGTATTCCAAAAGTCTATCAGTCCAATGGCTAAAACAACAGAAGAGAGCAGGAAGAAAAAGAGGAGCATGGCTTCAAGGAGAATGGTTTTGGATTGGTTTTGGAAAATGACCAATATATATGCACAAACAAAACCAAAAATAACCAAGAGTGTCGCACCTGTAGATGCGTAGATGATGCTCCTACTTAGCATTGGTAGGGAAGTAGCAAAGGTATTTTGCAAGACTCTAGCACTACTCTCTTGCAAGATACCCCACAGAGGTAACAGAGTAACCAAAATAACAAAAGGTATGAGTATAGCAAGGATAAGGTAAGATTTTTTACTCTCTATCAACAGTATGGGGTGATTTTCTATTTTGACTCTGTTGTGTTTGGCTCTCCATAGATATTGGGCTGAGAGTATGAGGAGTAAAATGAGTACAAGAGGCATAGTGTAGATGGTAGCTCTATCAAAATCATAAAAGGCAGAGAACGCTATAAAGCTCTGTGTAGGAAAAACATCATATCGCAAAAACGAAGCCACAGAAGACTCCCCTAAGCTCAATATAAATACCAATGCAAAAGAGAGTCCCATAGCAGGATAGAGTAGTGGTATTGTGATGTATCCAAGCACTTGACTCCAAGAAGATGTGAGTAGTGCCACCTCTTCGAGTCGTGGAGATATATGGTGCAAAAATAGAAATGTCAAAAGCAGTGGAATAGGTAGATAGATACAAAAAAGTACCCACGCCGTACCCACAAAACCAAAATAGAGTGAGGTCAAGTAGTCACTGCCTTGAAGCAATAAAGAGAGTCCATACGCCAAGATATAGGGAGGTACAAGCAGAGGAGTAATCAAGAGTATAACCCAAAGGTATCTGCCATAGAGTCTTGTTTTAGCCAAAAGAATACCTAACCCTGTACCCACAACTGTAGCAAAAAACGCCACTACACTAGCAAGAGTTAGACTATGATAAAAACTACGCCACAAAGAGGCATCTACTAAAAGTTCTTTATAACCATCAAGGGATAAAGAGCCTTTGTGCATAAAGGTAGAGCCGACCATAGAGAGTATGGGAAGCAGTCCAAAGATGATGAGAAGTGAAATTGGTACGAGTAGGACAAAAAGCCTACTCATAGGAGTCGAACCAACTCTTGAGATAGGGTTGAATTTCGAGCATCTTTTGTGCAACTTTTTCAAAGTCTACGCTCATAACTCTCATATCTTTGAGTGGTTTTAGGGCTTTTGGTGCTAAGACACCTTGATGCAGTGGGATTTGAGCACAATCAGCCTTTGCCAATTTGGCTTCACTCTCTCTGCTCAAAAGGTAGTCTATGAGTTGTTTGGCCTGTTGTGTATGGGGTGCATTTTTTAGGAGCATCACAACATTTGGCACGACAAAAACACCCAACCCATCAGCACTCTGGTCTGGGTAGATAAATGAGATTTTTTTGCCCTCTTTTTGTCTACTAACAGCATCATCACTATCTACCAAAGCAAACTCATATCGCTTAGATGCTACAAAATCTGCACTCTCTCCATTGCTAGTAGAGATTGCTACTTTGTTGGCTTTGAGCTTTGCGAGAAATGCTTTGGTTTTCTCCTCACCCCAAATGGTAAAGAGAGCCGATATATGTGCCGTGGTTGTCCCAAAGAGTGGATTGGCTATGACCCCTTTTGCTCTAAATTGAGGATTAATATAGTCCAAGATTGAGCTAGGTTTCTCTCTTGACCCCTCTTGTGCTACGATGAGCCGTACTCTAGCAGAAAATCCAGTCCAATAAAACTCTTTTTGAACAAACTGCTTTGGTATACCCTGTGCATTTGGGCTTTTGTATGGGGTCAAGATACCTTTTTGACGCAACACCTCTGCACGGATAGGCTCATTAGCCCAATAGAGATCAGCTTGTGGGTTATTTTTTTCGGCTATGAGTCTGTTCATCACCCCTGTGCTTTTGGACTCTTCTGTATCGTAAATGGCATTGACTTTGATGCCTGTATCTTTTTGAAAATCTCTCAAAAGAGGCTCAGAAAATACTTGGTCTTCAGAGACATAAACAGTAACGCTTTGAGTCTCTGTGCCATTTTGACACCCCACAAACAAAAAAGAGGCTAAAAGGAGCAATATATAACGCATTATTTGCCCATATCAATCTTGAGATTGTCAAATGAAGTCTGTGCATCTGCTTTTGTCCAAATGCCAACCCCACCTGCTTTTTGAAGCTTGGCATCTTCATACTCTAGCTCTAGTTTACCATCTAAATAGCCTTTGAAGTTATCGCCTTTTTGCTCTATTTTCATAGTGTGCCAACCTGAAGTTAATTTCACATCAGCAGAAGCAAGTTCGCTACGGATACCATCTCGTACGATGTAAAACCTAAAGTTATCTTCTAGTGGATTAAACCGTGCAACGAAGTAGTTGTCATTGTCTTGCACTCTCCACATAATCCCCCCACCTTGGTCTATGCGTCCTCTGTTGGCTCTAAAATCTACAGTAATATTGCCATCTAAAAACCCTACGGCTTTGAGATAGCAGAGATTAAAACTACCACCACTTCTCTTTGTCATAGAGAGATGATGCTCTTTGGCATCTTTGGTAATTTCCCATTTCCCATAGCTGTGCCATCTACTTAAATCTGTTTTTTCAAAGTCATAAACTATATTTTTTGCAACGAGTGTACTAGATGCTAGGGCTGTAATGAGTATAAGTTTTTTGAGCATAGGTTTTCCTTGTATTTTTGATATTTTTTATTATACTTTTAGTATCTTAAAGTTTAATCTATTTTGAGTGTAATACTTTCTTTCTTAGATTATCTAAGTTGGCTATTTTTACTCGTTCCAGAGTTCCAGCTGTGGAACGAGTAAACATTACCCTCTTTTGCTAATTTTGTAAGAAAAAGTATATCTATTTCAGTCTGTGCAATAACTCCTAGTAGCTACCCAAATACACTAAGGCTACTCAATATCTTCATAAAGGTTTTGTTTCGATTATTAGAACTCACACCCTTGCCGTTCAATCTCCACTTTTATGATACAATACAAGAAGCAGACAAGAGAGGAACAGCATTATCTCTTTAGCTTACTTAAAAGATGGATATTCTCAAATTGAGATTGCTAACTATCTTGGGTTGTCAAAGTCGGCTATTTCTGTGATTATCAAGAGTGATAAAAGTAGAGATTGAACGGTAGGGGTGAATGTCTCGATGGCATTGATACCCATTTACTTCAAATGTTTCTTTAGCTCATCTATTGATATATTGAGTTCCTTGGCCACATCTTCTACTGATAACTTAAATCTATTTATCATCGTAATAGCCGTTTCGATAATTCCTTGGGACAATCCCATCTTCACACCCCTCTCCTCGCCTCTCTCCAAAGCGATCTTGTATCCTGGTAGCTCTTCTATCTTCATATCTCTAAGCATTCTCTCTACCTCCTCTAAGGTCTTTTGTAAGTTTCTATTGGTTGATAGCTCTTCAAGGGCTAACATATATTTACCTAGTTGATGAGTATTATCTTTTGTCAACTCTCGAAGTCTTGTGATGATATAGGTGATGACATCTTTTTCATCTCTATCTTTAAAGTCACATAGTATAGCTAGTACTAGTGCATCAGGCTTATCCATAGAGATAAACTTTTGACAATCTATCGTATGCATATCTATGATATTATAGCTAAATTTTAGAGATGATTCAACTATTTTTGATTTCATTGAAAGTTTTGGTTTGCCTATGTATACTAGATATTGATATACAGGTAGAGTATTAAATCTTTGTTTTATATCTGTATAGTATCTAAGCATTCTATGCCTACACGGCTACGCATTTGCTTCGACCGTTTCGGTTTCGTAGCTACAAACGACAAACTGTTGTCGTTTGTTTAGCGCTCCTCACATTATTATTTTGTATCTCTAGGTGTAGTATGGCTTTTTCTTTATTGATATTACAGAGAGCTACTATATCTGCTTCTCGTTTCTCTATTCGTTGTAGCTCTTTATCTACGAACTCTATATCTGTTACATCTAGCTCTAGTATGTACCTAGCTATATCTTGAGTGATTGTTTTAATGGTGTCTTTGGTGGTGATATCTTTTTTCATAGGGTATTGTATCGTGTTTTGTTGGAGTTTTTGGTTTTGTGTGCTTTTGAGGAGGATAGCGTTAAAATTATGGTACAATATATTTAGATTATTTCTAGTTCAAGTAGGGGCTGTGAAATGTATTTGTATTCGATATATAGGAGATTGTATGAATTTTAGGACTGATATCAAAGAGATATC
>WFMX01000232.1 GCA_015488875.1 Campylobacterota bacterium
CACATGAGGCGTTAGAGGAGGCGTGGCATCCGCTCCGACTCTCGAAAGATAGTCTAAGGCATCCCATCAAAGGGCTTATAAATGTTGCTATAGCTTTCGAGCATATTAGGAGAGACAGAGAAGGGGCTTATGGCAAAGCCCAAAGGGTGATGAGAGCATATGATAGGTACAAATGCATGTGTAAAGATAGTGAATTGCTTATAGATATATGCAAAGAGGTGGATCTGCTTAGAGTCGCAAAAGGGGTATAGGAGAGTTCTTTCAAGACTTAATAGAGACTCTTTAGTTTTTTTTGAGATTCTCTAATGAGTTAAAGCTACCCCAATGCCAATGAATTGAGCTTTTTTTGGACGAGACCGTTTTGTTCTCTCCTAAATTTACGGAGTTAAAGCACCGTGTCCATCGTCTCTGATCGATTTCGCAAGATGCCTAGAGATATCGCTATCTCTTGATGCCAGCAGTGACTAGGTCATGTATATGTAATATGCCAACTATCCTAAACTCATCATCTGTGATGACAAGGAGCTGTATGAGGTTCTTCTCTATGATCTCTAGTGCTTCACTAGCCAATAGTTCGCTATTTTGGTAGCTCTTTGGCTCTAGAGAGGCATAGTCCAAGGCTCTGTGAGAAATATCAAAATCTTCCCTCATCAATGCTCGTCTCAAATCACCATCGCTCAATAGAGCTAAAAGTCTATTGTCGGCATCTGCCACAAGCACACTACCTAGCTTGCCCTCGCTCATGACCACTATCGCTTCTTTGAGCGTAGTATCCTCTCTCACTATAGGTAGGTTTTCTTTACGCATCAGGTCTTTTATCTTGACGAAGAGTCTTTTTCCTAGCGATCCACCTGGGTGAAATGATGCGAAATCTTCCTCTTTGAACCCTCGTTTATTCATCAATGCGACAGCTAGGGCATCACCCATCGCCATAGTCAAGGTGGTAGATGTAGTGGGTGCAGCACCTAGTGGACAAGCCTCTTTTTCTATCTCTATAGATATCACACTATCAGAGTATCTAGCTAGCGTAGAGTCTATATCTGCTGTGATGCCTATGAGTGGGATATCAAATCTTTTGATGTGTGGCAAGATTTTGATAAGCTCTTCACTCTCGCCACTATAGCTGATAGCGATGACACTATCACCCTCCCCTATCATGCCTAGATCGCCATGAAGTGCCTCTGTGGGATGAAGAAAGAAGCTAGCCGTCCCTGTACTTGCAAATGTGGCTGCCATCTTGATCCCTACATGCCCAGACTTTCCTACGCCTGTCACTATGAGCTTGCCTTTTGTGGACTCTATGATCTCTATAGCCTCTAAAAAGCTATGGTCCATTCTATGAGAAGCCTCGACAAGGGCTTCAGCCTCTATATGAAGAGTCTCTCGTGCTATAGCTATGAGATCCATACTCTACCCTACTTTCGTTGGCTACACATAAAATAGTGTTGGTATGATGATTGGATATAGTTTTTTGAGCTTGATGACATGCTTTCGCACCAAAAGTCTGATCTCATCTTCCAATATCTTGGATGTCAATACCTGTTCTGGCTTGGCTGTAAGTAAAAATGTCTCTATGATATGTGTGATCTCATCTGAGAATTTTTTGTCTTCTTTGTCTGCGACTAGACCGTGAGTCATGACTATGGGCTTATCTATCATCTTGTGAGTCTGCTCTGATATCTGTAGAGTTACATTGACTATACCATCAGATGCGAGCTTTTGTCTATCTACGATCACATCGTCGTGTATCTCTCTGTTGTTTTGATTGTCTATGAAAGTCTTGCCTGTCTTTACTGTCTTGACCTTTTTTAGATATTTTGGTGTGATTTCTACTTGATCGCCATCGCTCATGAGTAGTATATTTCTCTCATTTACACCACATTTGACTGCTGTTTTGGCATGTTGGGCTATGTGATTATACTCGCCATGTACTGGTAGGAAAAACTTAGGTTGCACGAGTCTAAGTATGAGCTTTTGCTCCTCTTGTGCCGCATGTCCTGATACATGTATATCTGCGAAGTCTTGATATCTGACTGTCGCTCCTGTCTTTACTATGTAGTTCATCATCCTAGATACTGATGCTTCATTGCCTGGGATAGCCTTGGCTGATATGATGATAGTGTCTGTCGGCTTGAGCTTGATATGTCTATGCTCATTGGTAGCCATACGGAAGAGTGCAGCCATATCTTCACCTTGAGAGCCTGTAGTGACTATCATCACCTCATTATCTGAGTATTTGTTGATCTCATGAGGCTCTATGAAGTGTTTGTCTGGTATATCTACATATCCCAATGCTCTTGTGACTTCTATGTTTCTCTCCATAGAACGACCGATCACGCATATCTTTCTACCATGCTTGACCGCTCTATCCATAGCTTGGTATATGCGGTGTACATTTGATGAAAATGTAGACATGATCATCCGACCCTTTGCCAACATATAGAGAGTATCAAATGTATTGCCCACTACCGCTTCACTCTTCGTAAAGCCTTGCTTGTAAGAGTTGGTACTATCACTAAAGAGACAGAGTACTCCTTTGGCTCCATAGTGTGCAAATCTATGTAGATCCATCGTATATCCATCTATAGGAGTATGATCTATCTTGAAGTCACCTGTATGGATGAGCGTGCCTGCTGGAGTCTCTATCGCCAACGAACAAGCATCTATGATGGAGTGTGTCGCGTGCATCCACTCTACCTTGAAGTCCCCCACTTCATACTGCTCTCTCTTGGATATGAAGTTGAAGTAGCTTGTATCCTTCTGCAATCCATGCTCATTGAACTTATTTTCTATCATCGCAAGAGCTAGAGGTGTACCATATATAGGGAATTTCATCTCTTTAAAAAGATATGGAACTGCACCTATGTGATCCTCGTGAGCATGCGTGATAATGATACCCTTGATCTTCTCTTTGATAGTTTTGAGATAAGAAAAATCTGGAACCAATATATCTACACCATGCATACTCTCATCTGGAAAACTCATACCAACATCTATGACGATAGCGGTGTTTTCAGTCTCTATCACTGCTATGTTTCCACCTATCTCACCGAGTCCGCCAAGTGGTGTGAACCTCACCCTGCCCTTTGAAGCCATATCTATCTGTCTCCAAGGATTTAGCCTAGCCTCTTGTATATCACGGTTGGCTAGTATAGATTTTTTCATCTCATCACTTACATTTGTAGGCTCGTTCTTTCTTCTTTTGCCAGCACCCTTGTTGTTGTTTCTGTTTTTGTTGTTGTTGTTGTTTTTTTGGTTGTATGGCTTTTTTGTTTGGTTTGGATTTGGCTTTCTGTTTGCTTGAGCATCTCTACTGTGTGGCTCTTTTCGTTCACCATTTCGTTTTTGCTGTGCATTACTATTTTGGTTGCGATTTTGATTTGGCTTTCTGTTTGGTTTTGGCTTGGAATCACCGCTTGTGCCTTGTCCATCCTGCACATTTGTTCTGTGAGGGTTTGGTCTTCTATTGAAGTTGTTTGGCTTGGAGTTTGGCTTTTGCTCGCCGCTTTGATCTTTTTGATTGTTTTGGTTGTTGTCCATCTATAATATCCTTTAATTCATTATATATTCGATGATAGATAGTCGTTTCAGCTTCATGAGGTCGTATGTTTTGGTCTAATCCAAAATCATCAAAGAGGGTCGTTATCTTATCTCTACCAAAAATAACCGACAGATTTTTAGATAGTTTTTTGCGTGGTTGTGCAAATGCTATACGCAACAACGCTTCAAATCGTTCATCATCCTCTGTACGGTCTTTCTCTATCAAAAGCACTGCAGAGGTCACTTTGGGCGGAGGCACGAATGCTTCAGACTCCACCTCAAAACACAACGAAGCCTTGCCTACTCTCTCTGTCAATATAGATAGAGCAGAAAACTCTTTCTGCCTGACAGTAGCAGAAAACTTCACTGCGACCTCTCTCTGAACCATCACCAATATAGAGTGACAATTCGGATCTTTCATAGCTTTCAATATAATATTGGTCGCGATATAGTAGGGTAAATTAGCCACTAAATGATACGATTCATCAAGTAGACTCTTCTCGCCCCAATGCTCAAGCACATCTCCACACTCTAGCTTCAGTCTCTCACTATCGAGAGATTCACCAAATGTATCTTTGAGATGCTCGCACAATCTCTTGTCAACCTCAAATGCTGTGACATTTCTCACTCTTACGAGTTCTTTAGTTAAATCACCTAAGCCAGGCCCAATCTCTGCAACTACTAGCGAATCATTGGGAATCGCTTGGATGATTTTTTGTATATAAAAATCACTTTTCAAAAAGTTCTGTCCAAATCGTTTATTTGCAAATTCGGATAAATCAATCTCCATCATACTCTAAAATGCCTTAATTTTGGGATAATTTCAGTATAATCATACCATAAATTGTACTCAATGGAGCTTTATGGATTATTTTGCAAAAAGAATCATCCCATGTCTGGATGTAGACAATGGTCGCGTTGTCAAGGGTGTCAACTTCGTAGGTCTCAGAGATGCTGGTGATCCTATCGAAGTGGCAAAGAGATACAACATAGAGGGAGCGGACGAAATTACATTTCTCGATATAGGTGCTACTCATGAGGGTCGTGATACCATAGTGGATGTAGTGAGAGAGGTAGCCAAAGAGGTATTCATACCGCTCACAGTAGGTGGAGGCATCAGAGAGTTATCTGACATATACAATCTACTCAATGTTGGTTGTGACAAAGTGAGTATCAACTCAGCCGCCATCAAACGACCAGACTTCATAGATGAAAGTGCCAAAAGATTTGGCTCTCAATGTATAGTCGTAGCCATAGATGCCAAGAGAGTTGCTGATGATAAATGGCATATTTTTACACATGGAGGACGCAATGACATGGGATTAGATGCTATAGAGTGGGCAAAAGAGGCTTATGAGAGAGGTGCAGGCGAACTACTCATCACATCTATGGATGCAGATGGTACAAAAGCAGGATTTGACAACGAACTAAATAGTCGTATCAATAAGATAGTCAACATACCTATCATTGCGAGTGGAGGAGCAGGAACTATGAAGCACATAGAAGAGGCTTTTACTATGGGTGATGCTGATGCAGCATTGGCAGCATCTATATTTCACTTCAAAGAGATAGACATCATGGATCTAAAAAGATATCTACATGATCATAATATAGCAGTGAGAAGATAGTATGATCATATGTGCAGGAGATATGGAGCAGTTTGATTTCGCTACACCAGTGGGCATAGGTATGGTAAATAGTGCCATCAATCTCACTAGACTCTGCCTACTCAATCCTCCAGAATTTTTGCTATTTGTCGGAACTGCTGGTAGTTATGGCAAACATGAGATATTTGATATAGTAGAGTCAAAAACCGCTGCCAACATAGAAAATGCTTTTTTCACCCACAATGCCTATACACCTCTAGACAATGTCATCTCTACAGCCGATGATGTTTCACGTGAAACCATCGTAAACTCAAGCAACTACATCACTACAGACCCTGCCC
>WFMX01000233.1 GCA_015488875.1 Campylobacterota bacterium
ATAGAATAGTAGCATATTTTTCTTTAAAATATATCAATATGAAATATAAATATCAATATTGTACCTATTTGACTATAATGTGAAATATAAATTAAAGGAGAAGAGTATGGACTATAAGAAAAATAGAAAGATTATGACTGAAGCGGTAAATTCAGGATGTAAAACTATGGCAGAGCTAGCACTCTACCTTCGCATCAGAGTACAGATATCAATCTAGTAGCAGTAGGGTCACGCTGTCACCCACACTCTTGCTAGTATCATCTTCGTCTGTCACGAGCAGTGCTACATCTCCTAGCATATTGGTCAAGATAGCACTTGAACCGACCTTTTTGCCATCAAAATCTACGATATATTCACCATCTACTATAGAGTAGTTACATGCAGTAAATTCTGCTTTTTTGGCTCTCTTGATAAATGGCTCTTTTAGTTTCGCTTTTACTCTTGTGAGTGGGCATTTAGCCTTTTGTAATTTGGCTATGAGTGGCACTAGATACAGCAGAGCTGTTACAGTAGATGAGTAAGCAAATCCTGGCAATCCTATGATAAATTTATCCCCTTTTTGTGCTACCATGATATGCTGACCAGGCTTGACTCTGACACCCTTAAATATCACATCGCATCCTAGCTCTCTGATGACATCTTTGACGAAATCGAAATCACCTACGCTGACTCCACCTGTAGTGACTACTATATCACTCTGTGCCAATGCTGAGTCTATAGCGGATGTGATACTACCTTTATCATCTTTTATACAGCCCAATTGATGTGGTATACCATCGTACTTTTTGACGATCGCTTCCAATATATAGTTATTGGAGCTTCTTATTTGCGATGGATTTGTCTGGCTCTCGCCCAACTCTAGTAGCTCACTACCTGTAGATATGATGGAGACAGTAGGCTTACCATAGACTAAAGGTGTCACGATATTGAGACTAGCCATGACACCTATCTGAGCTATATCTATCTTGGTTCCACTAGCTATAAGTAGGTCATCTTTGCTATAGTTTTCACCTACAGCACGGACTGAAAAGCCTTTAGGTACGCTCTCTTTGATGACGATCTCATCTCCGTCTACCTCTACATATTCTATGGGGATGAGTGTATCACTCCCATCTGGCATAAGCGAGCCTGTGAATGTCTTGATACAGCATCCATCTTTTACGCTATCGCTTAGCTTCGAACCTGCTGGGTTGATGCTGGACACCTTTAATCTTCCTAGAGAAGTATCTTTATGTTTAAAAGCATATCCATCCATAGCAGATGTAGGATACTCTGGAGAGTTGTGATCTGCTACTATATCTTCTGCGAGTATATAACCTAAGGCATCTACTAAATATAACTTTTTCTTTTTGTATGTTGAAATGCTTATATCTTCAATCTTCGATATAGAGTCATCAAAATGTAACATTTATTTCCTTTTTTATTGTTTTTTGGATAGACAGTAATGACTGAGTCTGGTTGTAGCAACATTATCTTTCAGCCGAGGTAAAACGATTACTATGCGGGGACACAGGTTTCATTCGCTACGCTCACAAAACCAATGTCCCCTAGTTGCGGCTATCTCTCAGCCGAGGTCTGCCAACTAAGAAGCTCTTACGACAATAGTCCTGCACCATCCATCGGTGTGCTTCTGTCTGCTGCATATACTCTACTGCCATTTATCACATCATATTTCCATATGGGTGCATTGGCTTTGAAGTCTTCTACAAACTCATCTATCAGTTCAAGTGCTACTCTTCGTTTTGGTGAAAATACTGCTGAGATATATGATGAAGTGTGTATAGGTACATCACCTATGGCATGTGCCATCTTTACTATAGCACCTCTCTTTGCTGCCCTATCCTGCCACTCGTCAAACCATCTCTTTAGTATAGGCTCATAGATATCAAAACTCAATGCTTCTATCTCATCTTCTGCACGAATAGTGCCTACAAATGGGATATATGCTCCATAATTGGATGAAGCTTCTTCATCTAGCCATCTGCCAAATATCTCTTTGGTGTCCAATGCTCCTTGGTGTAGCTCCATCATCACCCACCACATACAGGAGGCAATATGGTCACTCTATCACCATCTTTTAGCTCTATAGACAAATCCGATATCATCTCATCATTGAGAGCTACGGCACATTTAGGTAGCCACTCTCGTAGAGTCTCATCTTCTCTCAATCTATCTGCTATCTCTTGCACGCTACTAGCATCTATCTCTAATGCTTCTCTAGCTATGGGACCCAAAAACTCTACTCTTACCATATATTCTCACTTTGTCAAAAATAAAACATTTTGGGGTGATTATAAAAGTTATTCTCTATAATCATGCTTACTTCTGCTATAATTTTCAAAAAAAAGGCTTCTTATGATATTTGGCTCGATTAGCTACCTAAATCTACTGCCATTTCAGACATTTCTCAAGCGATACAAGCCAAATAGCCAATTTCAACACTCTCTACGATACAGAAGAGATGTGCCAAGTCAGATCAACTCTGCTTTCAAATCTAGGAGAGTAAACGCTGCATTTATATCTAGTGTCGCATCAAAAGGGTGTAGATGTACAGATGTTGGCATAGTGGCAGATGGTGCTGTATATAGTGTATTTGTAGTAGATGGCAAAGATGAGATAGATAGTGAGTCTGCTACTTCCAATGCACTAGCGAGAGTCTTGGGATTGAGAGGTAGAGTTATCATAGGTGATAAAGCACTCAAATACTACCTAGAGGGCAACGACACCACGGATCTCTCACAAAAGTGGAAAGATGACACAGACTTGCCATTTGTATTTGCTAGATTGTGCTACAACAGATATGGCACAGAGATAGAGTCTTTAGCAGAGATGTTTGTCAAATCACCTATCAAAATACCACAAAGCGTACTTAAAAGAGAGGCAAAAAAGAGAGGTATAAAAGCAAGTGAACTTAGATGGTATCTGAAGTATATTCATTATCGTATAGACCAAAGATCTAAAAGATCCCTGAAGATGTTTTTGAAAAAAACTAAAATGCAGTAGTTGTTGCTAGAAGGCGACCTAGCCAAATAGCTATATTCATCATACCAAACGCCGTTGCAAGGAAAACACAAGACGAATAATAATACTTAAAGATTTTGTGGCATTTGGTATAATCGAAGAGATTGTTTTTTCATACTTCATCTTCAGTTGTAATTATAATAGAGAAATGTCACGCAATTGTTATTCAAATCTAGTCGTAATGAAGATAAATGAAATTTTTGCCAATAAATAGGAGTTGCAAAGACAGAATTTGAAGCAATAAAATAGTCTGCAAAATACTCAAATATATGGAAAATAGGGGGTTTCTAAGTGGTAGCAAGAGGGGAACTCGAATCCCCGACCTCCGGCTTATGAGACCAGCGCTCTAACCAGCTGAGCTACCTTGCCACTTTTGAAGATTGGCATTATACTAGAAAATGACTTTAATGTCAATAGAAAATCCAATCTTTTCAAAAAAATATCATGTTGAACAAATCAGATAATGATAGTTTAGTCATATAGACTCATATTTATTGAATAATTTTTAGTATACTCTTGACAAATCTTCAAAAATTCATTACAATACGCTCACAAAAATGATAACAAATTAAAGGAGTCTAAAATGGCATTTAAACCATTAGCAAATAGAGTATTGATCGAACGAGAAGAGGAGATCACGACCACAGCGACAGGCATCATCATCCCAGACAATGCAAAAGAGAAACCTTTGACAGGTAAAGTTTTGGCAGTGGGTGTTGATGCTACTGATGAGGGTATAAGCGAAGGTGATATAGTAGTCTTTGGCAAGTATACTGGGACAGAGATCACACTAGATGGCAAAGAGTTATTGATCCTGACAAGTGACGATATACTTGGCATCATTGGCTAACAGAACAAAACTAAATCAATTTAACAAAAA
Source organism: Campylobacterota bacterium (assembly GCA_015488875.1). Taxonomy (GTDB): domain Bacteria; phylum Campylobacterota; class Campylobacteria; order Campylobacterales; family Sulfurovaceae; genus SZUA-451. The sequence goes on from WFMX01000233.1 coordinate 3,902, forward strand.
ACAAAATATTAAAAAAAGGATTGAAATATGGCAAAAGAGATATTTTATTCAGACAGAGCTAGAAACGGACTATTTGAAGGTGTAACTAAACTCGCTGATGCAGTCAAAGTAACAATGGGACCTAGGGGTAGAAATGTACTCATCCAAAAGAGCTTTGGTGCTCCACACATCACAAAAGACGGCGTGAGTGTAGCTAGAGAGATAGAGCTAGATGATTCACTAGAAAATATGGGAGCTCAGCTAGTCAAAGAGGTAGCTTCAAACACAGCAGACGAGGCTGGTGATGGTACTACTACAGCTACCGTATTAGCCTACTCTATATTTAAAGAGGGCCTACGAAACATCACAGCAGGTGCCAATCCTATAGAGGTCAAGAGAGGCATGGACAAAGCTAGCAACGCCATCATCGAAGAGCTGAAAAAGATCACCAAAGAGGTCAAAGAGAAGAAAGAGATCGCACAGGTAGCTACTATCTCTGCAAACTCTGATGAAACCATAGGCAATCTCATAGCAGAAGCTATGGAAAAAGTGGGTAAAGATGGTGTCATCACGGTAGAAGAAGCTAAGGGTATCAGCGATGAGCTAGAGGTAGTTGAGGGTATGCAGTTTGATAGAGGATATCTATCTCCGTACTTTGTGACCAATAGTGAAAAGATGACTTGCGAGCTAGAGAATCCTCTACTACTTATCACAGATAGCAAGATCACTTCGCTCAAAGATTTGGTACCTATACTAGAGCAGATACAGCAGTCAGGCAGACCGCTACTCATCATATCTGATGATGTAGAGGGTGAAGCGTTGGCTACTTTGGTTCTCAATAGACTCAAAGGCGTACTCAACATATCGGCAGTCAAAGCTCCAGGATTTGGTGACAGAAAAAAGGCTATGTTGCAAGATGTAGCTATCCTCACAGGTGCTACAGTCATCACAGAAGAGCTGGGTCTATCACTAGAGAAGGCTACACTAGCAGATCTAGGTCAAGCTAGTAGAGTAGTCATAGACAAAGACAACACAGTCATCGTAGATGGTAAGGGCGATGCCAACGCTGTAGAGGCTAGAGTATCAGAGATCAAGACTCAGGTAGGTAACACTACAAGCGAATATGATAGAGAAAAACTCCAAGAGAGACTAGCCAAACTCAGTGGTGGTGTGGCAGTCATCAAAGTGGGTGCAGCTACAGAGACAGAGATGAAAGAGAAGAAAGATAGAGTAGATGATGCACTATCAGCCACTAAGGCAGCTGTAGATGAGGGTATCATCATAGGTGGTGGTGCAGCACTCATAAAAGCTGGTCAAAAAATCTCACTAGATTTGATCAATGATGAAAAAGTAGGATCAGATATCATCCTCAGAGCCATCACGGCACCTATGAAGCAGATAGCTTCAAATGCAGGATTTGACGCAGGAGTAGTCGTAGACAAGATAGCAAATAGTGATGAGTCAAATCTAGGCTTTAACGCTGCTACTGGCGAGTATGTGGATATGCTAGATGCTGGTATCATCGACCCACTCAAAGTCGCCAGGATAGCACTACAGAATGCTACATCAGTAGCGAGTCTACTCCTCACCACAGAGGCGACAATCAGTGATATCAAAGAGGCTCCGACAGTAGCTCCTGCTATGCCAGACATGGGCGGAATGGGCGGAATGCCAGGTATGATGTAGATCTCTACCACTCTTCCATCAACCCCTCAAGCGGGGGGTATGGTTCTCTTCTTTTCATTTCCAACTCTCATTCTATTGGGTTAATATTGCCATATCTCTTTATTTTTGATATATTTATGTTTCAAAGAGTTTGCTTGATCTACACAAACACACCCTATCGGGAATTACATCTTTAATCGTAATATTTTTACTTGCCTTTCAATAATGCCTGAAACTCTAATGCGGGAGCAGGCTTGGAAAATATATGCCCTTGGGCTCTGTCGCATCCTAGATTTTGTAATACTTCATACTGCTCTTTAGTCTCTATGCCCTCTGCTACGACTTTCATACTGAGTGCATGTGCCAATACCACTATGGCTTTGAATGTCTCTTGATGATAGTAGTTTCGATCTATATTTTTCAGTATAGATCTATCGACCTTTAGTGTGTGTATAGGGAGTTTTTGTAGCTGGTCTATAGATGAGCCACTGGTGCCAAAGTGATCTAGTGAAAGATTGACACCTATATCTTGAAGTATGGAGAACTCGTAATCTGTCTTGACCATATCTTTCATAGCGTCCTCCTCGGACATATCTAGATTGAAAAAGCTAGGATTTACGCTACTCTCCTTAAAAAGCTGTTCGAGTTTCTCTGCTAGTTGATACTCTAGTAGCTCTCTGGCAGATAAATTTACCGATATCTCTACGCTTTCCAGCCCCTCCTCTAGCCACTTCTTGTGCTGAGATATCACTTCCTCTATGACGAACTCTCCTATGCCCACTATGAGTCCAGACTCCTCTGCAAGACGGATAAATCTATTGGGCATAAGTAGTCCTAGCTCTGGATGATTCCATCGCACCAAGGCTTCTGCACCAACAATACTTGTGCTTCTGAGATCAATAATTGGCTGGTAGTATACTTCAAATTCTCTATTTTTCAATCCACTTTTGATCTCCTCTACCAATTTTTTCTCATTGTCTCTCACGCCGAATTGCTCTTTTTTGAAGAGTGCTATCGAACTCTTTGGGTCTTTTTTTGACTCCATCAGTGCTATATATGCATGATCTATGAGCTTGCTAGAGTTCCTTCCATGGTCTGGGAATATAACGCTACCTATAGAGAAGCTCAGCTCCCTATCTTTGCTCCTTGATGAGAAAAAACTTACTAGGTTTTTATTGAGCTCATACCCTATCTCTATCACTTCATCTTCGCTTATAATATCCTCTACTATGTATAAAAAATTATCACTCTCTAGCCTATAACTACTTCTTTTGTCATTATCTAGATTTTTTAAAAATTCTGCAAAATTCTTCAGTAGACTATTTGTATAACCAAATCCAAACGATGATTTCATATTTTCAAAATTGTCGATACCAAATAGAAAAAAAGATATCTTTTTATTTTCTCTCTGTGCCGTGATCACTAGTTGATTTATATCTCTGCTTGCCTGAAATTGACTAGGAAGATTTGTGAGGAAATCGACCTCTCCAAACTGCTTTTTTAGCTCACTCTCCAAAAGCTCACTGCTTATATCCTGAAATACACATATGTATGAATCTTGCGAGTTCCACTTGGAGTGATCTATATATACATTGACACTCTTCTTGTGATCTTCGATCAGCATGGATATATTGTCGAGTCGTATAGTCCCTTTGGTTATCTGTGTATATTTATCTATGATCTCGGAAAGTGTAAATATCTCTGATTTGCCTTCCTGGAATTTGATAGCTTTATCTGCTACTTCACCCTGTCTATATGGCTCCAACTGTAGTAATTTTTTGGCTGATCTATTGGCAGAGAGTACTTCAAAATTCTCTGAAAATATGACCACAGCCTCCTCTTGATACTCGTTTGAATTTTTGAATACCTTGATCTCTTCCCTCAAATGAGTAATCTTTTTGAGATAATGCTTTCGCATCATGACCAATATCACCACCATCAACAGCGTCGCGACAATAACTATACCTATAAGCATATTCATATCTCTATCTTTGCATCGTAGGATTCTTTGGTGTGATATATCATTTATCCATCTCTCGAACCAAGTTTTGAAATTCAAAGACTGGTAGAGGTCTAGAGAAGTAATACCCCTGTGCTATATCACAACCAAAACCTTGAAGCATTTCGTAGGTCTCTTTGTTTTCTATCCCCTCAGCTGTCACCTGAAGATCAAATGTATGACCTATGCCTATCATGGCTCGTACGATCTTTTGGTGTTCAGGATTGCTCCTCATATTCATCACAAATGATTGATCTATCTTGATAGTATCTAGTGAAAAATCCTTCAGATAACCAAATGATGAGTACCCTGTACCGAAATCATCAAGTGCCAACTCAACACCTAGATTTTTCAGGGATTCAAACTCTTTCTTCGCCAAATCAGCCTTGGTCATTGCAACATTTTCTGTGATCTCAAATTTGACAGATTCTGGTGCTACTTGATGATGATTTAGCATCTCTTCTATGTAGTTCACAACATTACCACTCTCTATCTCTCTAAGAGTGAGATTGATAGATATTTGAAGCTTGTTGAATTTGAATATCTCCCATCTCTTCTGCTGTTTGATCGCCTCTTCTATGACGAACTTACCTATATCAACTATGATACCACTCTTTTCGGCTATCGGGATAAAGAGACCTGGCGGTACAAGTCCTCTCTCTGGATGGTTCCATCTGATGAGTGCCTCTGCCCCTACTATGCTATCTGTCTTCATATCTATAAATGGCTGATAATAGAGTTCAAACTCCTTCCGCTTCAGCCCCTCATACATCTCATTGTACAATTCTGCTTCATAGTGCTTGCCTTTGGAGAAGTCACCATTGTCATCTATGACTATGTAGCCTCTACCTTTGCTCTCCGCTTCCGATAGTGCCTTATATGCACTATCTATCATATGATCTACGCTATTGCCACTTTGAGGATATAGGCTAACTCCTGTAGAGAATGTGAGGTGCATTTGGGAATTTGAGTACTCTTGTAGACCCCTAAATATCTCTTCCATATTTTTGACTACACCCTCTGCCTCTTTAGAGGTTTTGATATCTGGAACCATCATGAGAAAATTGTTTCGTGCTATCTGATACAAGGAGCTATCCATCTTTTTGCTGATATCCAATAGGTATTCAGATATATCGCTTATGAGCCTATCTGTCTTTTGGTACCCTAGCATTGCTCGGATATCAGTGAAGTTGTCTAAAGATGTCAATATAAGTGCAAAGTGTCTACCCTCTGAGTGCATCTTGCTCATCTCTACACCTATCTCATGTATGGCTCTGTTTTGATTTGGTAAACTTGTCAATTGATCTTTTTCGCGTGATTCAGATATCTCCAACTCATCGCTAAGGTCTGTGAATGAGATGACATAAAATGACTTTGACTTACCTATCAAACCGATCAAGATCTTGATCGGTATATCTTTATCACCTTGTGCAATCTTGGCTCTAAGAACATACTCTTTTGATTTTTTGACCTCATCTTTATACTCTTTTAGTATACTGAGTATATCTGTAGGTTCTCTGTTTGGTAGAGTTATGACTGATCTATCTTTGAGTCTTTTCTTGGTCGCTTCTCCATCAAGACCCAATAGCTCTAGTGTTGATTTACTATAATATAGTATCTCATTTGAAGGTGAGAGTACTAACACACCACCCTTATACGCCTCCGAACTCTTTTTGATCTCTTCAAGCGGTGAACTGTTTGGGTCTAGCTTGATATTTTTGGAACGAAATTTTCCATATAGGTGCGATAGTATGAAATATGCTATCAAGAGACCAAAAACGATCTCCACAACTATCATGTCAGATGCCATGACCATCACTTCTCCTTAGTGTTACTATTTGATTGGTGCTATTATACCTAAAAGTTTATTTTCTGTTGGCAGATAGCTTCTATTTTTGTATCTGAATCTTCGATAATAAAATGCTCGCCTACATTTATGGATTGCAACATAGTGCTTTTAGCATCCCTTGAGACCTTTGCCCAGCCTTTTTTGGCTCTATCTCTTGGATTGTTCAGAGCCATAGCTTCTCTCATCATACTCTCTTGCTCTTTCGCCCTAGATAATATGAAATCCATCTGTTGTTTCAAATAGCTCTTTTGTCTAGGTATATGAGATGAGTATTGATCAAGTTTTAGTCCTATCCTTGCTCTATATTCATCTTCGAGGTATCTAAACTCACTGAGTATCTTTTGAACTTGTCTACTTATGGAGTGCTGATGAAGTAGCTCTAATCTAGTTTTCAGGCTTTCTCGCTTGATATATAGCAATTGATTCGCTCTAGCTTTGAACCTATCTATATACTCATCTAGCATATATAGCATCTCCTGCTTATCGGGGAGTATCATCTCTATGGCGGCACTAGGTGTAGGGGCTCTCAGATCTGCCACAAAATCGCTGATCATCACATCTACTTCATGTCCTACTGCACTCACCACAGGTGTATCGAGTCTATATATAGCATCTGCCACTATCTCTTCGTTGAAAGCCCATAGATCTTCAGCACTACCTCCACCTCTGCCTACGACGATGACATCAGCACCTAAGCTTTCTGCATAGTAGAGTGCATCTGCTATCTCACGAGAGGCTCTCTCGCCTTGGACTAGTGTATCTACGATAGTCACCTCGACTAGAGGATAACGCTTCTCTATGATCTTTATCATGTCATGCAGTGCAGCACTATCTTTGGCTGTGACAAGTGCTATATGCTGGATATTTGACGGTATAGGTTTTTTCTTCTCTTTGTCGAAATAGCCCTTGTCTTTGAGTCTGCTTTTGAGCTGTTCGTACGCCAAAGCTAAAGCACCTTTGCCATATGGCTCTATCGTAGTGGCATAGAACTGATACTCTCCTCTAGGGGTGTAGACTCCTACAGAGCCATCCACTACTATATGCTCACCCTTCTCTAACCTAAACTTAAGTCTTTGTGCATTTGATCTAAACATTACACACTTGATGCTACTCTTGTCGTCTTTGATAGAGAAATATATATGACCGCTTGACTGGTGGTATGTAATGGACGCTATCTCACCCTCTACTTTGATGTGCATAAAGGTAGCTTCAAGCAGTGACTTGATCTTGATATTGAGAGCATTTACACCTATCATGGAGCTACTCATGCTAACTATTTGGCTTTTGTGCTACTAGTAGTGTAGATATACCCATAGAGAATGATTTGCTATATCTCATCTCGAACCCTACCTCTTCCAACTCCTTAGATAGCATCTCTGTCGTCAAAAACTCCTCTATGGACTCGGGTAGATACTTATAAGCCTCATAATTATTAGATATGATGCCCCCTACCTTTGGTAGTACCTTTTTCATCCCAAAGTCTACTACCTTGTCTATCATACCGCTTCGATCTTGCTTTGTAAACTCTAGTATCACCACTATGCCGCCTGGTTTCAATGCTCTGTAGAACTCGCCTAGTGCCTCTACTCTATCTACGACATTTCGTATGCCATAAGATATGGAAATAATATCTGTACTCTCATCGTCTACAGGTAGTTCTTGTGCTTTACCCTCTATGAAGTCAGCGAAATCAACTTTACTTTTGGCTACTTCCAACATGCCAACAGATGGATCAATACCTACAAACTTATCTATCTCTATCCCTCTATCTTTGGCTATGTCTCTCCAATAGATCAAGAGATCACCAGTGCCTGTAGCCACATCTGTGATCTGCGTAAGTCTATCGCTATCTAGTATATCATATGCTTTGTTACATCCTTTTTTACGCCACTGCTTATCTATACCCATGCTTAGTACTCTATTTGCAAGATCATATGTCGATGCTATATCATCAAACATTGTTACTATCTTGTCTTGCTTCACTTTTTTATTCTGCTTGTCTTGTTTTGACTCTATGCTACCACTATCCATATATCACTCCATATTTTTTATTGTGTTATTATATCTCAATAATCCTATCAACTCCATCAAGCGTAGAGAGTCGGTGCGTGATGATAATCATCGTCAGCCCTTCAAGCGATAGCGAACCTATGGCATTTGATATCTCTCTCTGTGTCTCTCCATCCAAAGAAGAGGTAGCCTCATCAAAAAATAGTATCTCAGAGTCATAATACAATGCCCTAGCTATACCGACTCTCTGCCTCTGCCCGCCCGACAGCCTAGTCCCTCTCTCGCCTATATTTGTATCTAGACCATTCGGCAAGATATCTACAAGCTCTTCTAATGATGCCAATGATATCACTCTATTTAATTTATCTACATCTATCTCATCTCTGCTCAATCCAAAAGCTATATTTTCACCAAGTGAGGCATCCAACAAAAAAACCTCTTGTGCTACATACCCTATCTTGGATCTCCATGATTTTATACTACTCTCATCCAACTCAATATCATCAATAGTCACTGAGCCTCTGTATGGTTTCAAAAACCCCAATAGTATATTCATAAGAGTTGTTTTTCCATTTCCTGATTTGCCAACTATACCTAAAGTTTCACCTTTTTTTATCGTGAGTGTGAAGTTTTCCAAGATATCACTCTGCATCTTTGGATATCGAAAAGATATATCTCTGATGGCTATCTCATCATTGAACTCTATCTCTGTTGACTCCCTAGATATCTCATCAGACTTATCTAGCTCACCTATCACATCAAAAACATATTGTGTCTCTATAAGTCCATTGATCGCTATCATTATCCTATTGATAGATGGTATGATACGATATGCAGATAGTATGTAGATACCCAATAGAGCCAATAGAGTCTCCCTGTCTGGCAAAAAATATATACCATAAATGATCACTACAAATATAGCCAATACCATAGAACTCTCTATGATTTTGGTAGGCATCAACTGTAGGACTATCTGCTTTGCACTTATATTTTTATAGAGAGATACATATGTTTTGAGTCTATTAGAGAATTGATCTATTGTGCCAGTGATCTCTATATCTTGATAGCCAAAAAAACTCTGATATATTGTAGAAGATAATTTGGGATGAAGTATATGCAACTCTTCGCCATAGATCTTCAATCTCTCCTTTGTCAATATATAAAAGAGAGAGAAGACAGGAGTTACGGTAAGGAGAAGAAGGAGGACTATAGTGGGATCGTAGAGTAATATAGCTAATAGTATAAACGATAGTATCATCAGTTCACTGATAAGGGTCAGGATCCCAAATAGTGTAGTGTGTGCAAATCTTTCGGGTATCATTGCACTGTTACGATAAAACTCTGTGGAGTTGATATCTTTTAAATACAGATAGCCTTTTGAGTAGAAGAGTTTATAAAGTCGTATAGTCAAGTAGCCCATGATGTCATATGAAAATCTTGATTGATAGCTACTGATCATCAGGCTTATGATATTTTTTGAGACTATCACAAGCAACATAATGGCACTAAGCGTTATTATGAACTGCTCGTCAGAAGCAAAACCCATATAGTTGTATATAGCCGAGAGTGTACTGTTGTCATGTATCATATTGTCTTTGAATAGTAGTCCAAATATTGGTATAAGCGTAGCTAAGCCAAATAGCTCCAATGTCGAATTGAGCAGAAGTAGTGCCAGAACTATATACGATCTCTTTCTATACTCTTTTGGTAGAATTTTAGATATACCTATGAGAGTTTTGATGATAATATTTGATTGCATGGACAAAGATAAAGCTTGGAGTGAAGATAGACTAGAGGTAGTATATACCCCTAATCTTTGATGTTTTAGTAGCCGCTAGCACTTACCATATAGTAGATATATGATATGAGTGGCTGCATGATAAATACCGAACCGATAGTCGCTGCTACAGCTATACCAACTATGGTGATAAGTGGTTTAGTTAAGTTGTATGTCACAGTACCATCATTCTCTTCAGGCTTCATAAGGAACATATATACTATTAGCTTCAAATAGTAATACGCCGCTATAGCTGAGTTGAGACCCATTATGATCGCCAACCATACATAGCCAGCATCAATTGCTGCACTCATGATGTAAATCTTGCCCCAAAATACCGAAAATGGAGGTACACCTGCTAGTGAAAGCATAAATAGTGCCATTATGACTGCTGCCATTGGCATGATTTTGATAAGTCCAGCAAACTTCTCATATGGATGGTCATATCTCTCATGAAATACTCTGTTTTTATGTCTACTTATCCAAAGCATAGTAAATGCACCGAGGTTTGTAAACATAAAGAGACCATAATATAGGAATATACCTGTGTTTCCTTTGGTAGTGTCTAGTGCCAACGCTGCCATGACAAAGCCAGCATGTGATATGGAACTATACGCCAACATTCTCTTGACATCCTCTTGGACTAGTGCCATTATATTGGCTAGTGTCATCGTAGTCACCGCAAGAACCAATATCGCTATTCTCACCCACTCTATGCCTAAATCTATATACATACCAAATATTCTCATAGCCACAACAAAAGCAGCTATCTTTGGCACTACAGACATATATCCAGCCAATGGAGCAGAAGCACCCTCGTATACATCAGGTGCCCATGTGTGGAATGGAAATAGTGAAAGCTTGAATGCAAATGCTGACAACAAGAGTACCGAGCCACCCAATATAGCTATCATTATCCCTGGTTCAGCCATACGACTCTGAAGTATATCAGCTATCTGATACAACTCCACACTACCAGTAAGTGCATAGACTACAGCAGAACCCATCGCATACAATCCAGCTGACAATGCACCCATAGTAAAGTACTTGATTGCTGCCTCATAAGAGTTGTTTCTGTTGTGCAGTGCTATGAGTGTGTATAGTGACAGTGATGCAGTCTCTATACCTACAAATATGAGTATGAGATTGTCTGTTGCTACCATAAACTGAAAGCCTGCTATCATAAACAAAAAGAGTGCAAAGAACTCAGGGTATGAGTACTCATGAAATCTCTTTGATGTCAAAGCAAGCGGTATGAATAGCATTGATGCAGCCAATATTAGTAACTGCGATACGATAGCGATACCATCGATCAACATTACATCAAAAAAGCCTCGCTCATTCAAGTTTAGCCCCAAGACAGAACCAAAATCTATAAACAATATCAATATCGTCAACATCACATATAGTGATTTGTGTAGCTCTGCCTTAATCAAATCAATGACTAAGATGATCAATCCACCAGCAATCGCTATCAACATAGGTGCTAGTGTGATCATGTTCAGTGAAGTGAAACTTATATTAATAGGTTCAAACATTATTTTGCCTCCTTAGTTATACTACTTACGATTATTCTCTCTTTTGCTTCAGGAGTACGCGCTTTATCTTCCATAAAACTCAACATCGCCTTGACACTATTGTCTATAGGAGTCAAGATTGGCTTAGGGTATACACCCAACCAAATGACAATGATAACTAGTGGGACCAATGAGACCATCTCTCTACCATTCAAATCAAACAATTTTTTGTTCTCATCATTTGTGACTGGACCAAAAAATGTTCTCTTGTATAGGGTCAGCATATACACCGCACCCAACACTATTGTACTACCTGCAAGTATTGCACCTATAGCAGAGACTTTGTAAAACCCTAGAAGTACAAGGAACTCACCTACGAAACCTATCGTGAGAGGCAATCCTACAGATGCCATCAACATGATACCAAATATCACTGCATACTTAGGCATCACCGATGCCAGACCACCAAACTCACTCATCAGCTTAGTGTGTCGTCTATCATATATGACACCCACGAGCATAAATAGTGCTCCTGATACTATACCATGTGATAACATCAAAAATATAGAACCACTGATAGCCTCAGCATTCATAGCGAATGTACCCAACACTATAACACCCATATGGGATACAGAGGAGTATGCTATCACTTGCTTGATATCCTCTTGTGCATATGCTACCATCGCCGCATATATGATCATAATGATAGATATTACCATAATCGGCTCTATCATCATCACAGATGCATCAGGAAATAGCGGAAGTGAAAATCTCACGAAACCATATGTACCCATCTTGAGTAGCACGGCTGCTAGTATGACTGAACCGATAGTCGGTGCCTGTCCGTGAGCATAAGGCAACCAAGTATGAAATGGAAACATCGGTACCTTGATTGCAAATCCGATAAAGAACGCCAAAAATAACCATATCTGGTAGTTAACTGGAAGAACCATCATATACCAATCAGTAATTGAAAAGCTCCATATGCCATCTGAGACACCATGATAGAGATGCGCCATAAACAACATTCCTACAAGCATTATCAAAGATCCTGTAAATGTATACAAGAAAAATTTGATAGATGCGTAGATTCTGAGAGGTCCTCCCCAAGCACCAATGATATACAACATAGGTACAAGAGATAGCTCCCAAAATAGATAAAATATAATCGCATCCAAAGATACAAATACACCTATCATAGTCATCTCAAGAAAGAGGAGAGAGATGATCATGTTTTTGATATCTTTCTCAACACTCATACCTATCATACCGAGCAGGGTCATCAAAGCAGCCATGATAACAATAAATATACTGATACCATCAACACCAAGATAGTAGCTAATACCAAAATCAGGTACTAACGGTATAGATTCTACAAACTGCATACCTGCATTTGTACCATCAAAACTCATCCAGAGCCATACAGCAAGTAGCATCTCTACAGTAGCAACACTTATACCATAAACTCTTATACTATTTTTGTCAACAACAAAACCCAACAATCCAGCGACCGCAGGGAAAAATACTAAAACACTTAATATATTATCCATCTACCTACTCCTTAACCTATTACCGATGAGATAGCTGCCACGATCAATAGTGCAACCAAACCAAAACTCATCCAATTTAGATAATTGGACAAATTTCCAGTCTGCATCTTTCTTGTATCGTCACCACTAGAATAGATGAATTTAGCTATGCCATCAACTGTTATATCAATTATCTTCATATCGACTGTTTTCCACATCTTTTCAGATATCATCGCGTATGGCTTCGATATAAACTCAGCATAGAACTGAGGTACATAGTATTGATTTTTCAGCAATTGATATATGAAGCTATTTTCACATTTCATCTCTCTCTTTAAGCCACTTGCATACTTATATCTAGCAAGCAAGACACCACCTACAGCAAACGCGAGAACGATAGAGCCAAGTATCCAAACCAAATGATGAGTATGCTCACTCATCGCATAATTTGGCATGACATCACCACTAGTGATAAATGTCTGGAATCCACCTTGGAAAAATCCTGCTATAACAGCCAATAGAGCCAAAGGAGACATTGCAACAAGTACATATTTATACATCTCATGTGGATGTATGCCAAACTCTTTGTATCTCTCGTCACCTTCAAATGTCAAGAATACTTGTCTAAAGCTATAAAATGCTGTCATTCCTGCTGTCACTACAAGTATAGCCCACAAGACTATAGTACCCTCATTGAACGCTGTTTCTATAATAGCATCCTTTGAGAAGAACCCTGCTAGTGGTGGTATGCCTGCAAGTGCTAGTGAAGCGACACCCATATAGATATATGTCCATCTCATAGACTTTTTGAGTCCACCCATTTTGAAGATATCTAGCTCATCATCCATTGCGTGCATCACATTACCTGCACCCAAGAACAGAAGTGCTTTAAAGAACGCATGAGCTGCGAGATGAAATAGTGCTATCCAATAAGCCCCAAGTCCAGCTGCTGCAAACATATATCCTAGTTGTGAGAGAGTTGAGTAGGCGATAATTCGCTTCAAGTCTCTATTGACTAGTGCCATTGATGCAGCGAAGAATGCTACGAATGTACCAAGTGCGGCTATGAAGTAGCTAACTTCACCAACTTCAGGCATAGAGTATAGCGGATTGGCACGAATGACCAAAAAGACACCCGCTGTCACCATAGTAGCTGCGTGAATTAGAGCAGATACAGGCGTAGGACCTTCCATAGCATCAGTCAGCCATGTATGTAGTGGAAACTGTGCTGATTTACCCATCGCACCTATAAATAGTGCTATAGCGGCTGTAGTAAGTACTGTTTGATTTAAATATGGAAGATTTGCAAATACTACATCGTATTGAAGCGAACCTGTGTTCCAATATAGAACAAATATACCTACAAGCATAGCAAGGTCAGCTATACGGTTGACTATAAATGCTTCATTTGCTGCCCAAGATGGCGATATGGATGGATTCTCCTCTGGAGATACATCTTCCTTGTGATACCAAAATCCGATAAGCAACCAAGAACAGACTCCAACGCCTTCCCAACCTATAAAAAGACCAGCAAAGTTGTCACTCATCACGAGTACCATCATAGAGAATACAAATGCTGATAGATATGAAAAGAATCTATTGAAACTCTTGTCATGATCCATATAGCCTATAGAGTAGATATGAACTACCGTGGATACTAGTGTAACCACTGTCATCATAGTGACACTTATCTGATCTACTACAAAACCAAATGGTATGCTCAAATCACCAGCACCTATCCAATCCATCATCGTCACATGGATAGTTCCGCCCGTCTGATAGACAAACATTGCCAAAAGTGCCGATGCCAAAAATGAGGTCGCCAACAATAGTGAAGCGATCACTCCTACAAATGTCTTTTTGGGGCTCATACCAAAAAGAGCAGCAAAAATAGAACTAACAAACGGTGCAAAAAGTGCAATATATACAAACTTTTCCATTACTACCCTTTCATTGACGCTAGGTTATCAAGATCAAGCGTTCCATGTCTTTTGTAAAGGACAATCAAAAGTCCCAACCCTACTGCCACTTCACTAGCTGCTACAGCGATGATAAAAAAGGCAAACATTTGCCCTGATAGATCATTGTAGTAGTGTGAAGTCGCTGCGAATGCGATATTGGCAGCGTTCAACATAACTTCTGTTGCAAAAAATAGCATCAAAAGATTTTTTCTTCTCAATACACCCACAAGACCTATCGTAAAGAGTAGCCCTGAGAGTATAAGATAGTCATTGAGTTCTATCATTTTTCATCCTCCTCCAAAATATCTATTTCCACTATCACATCATCCTCTGTAGTAAGACTCTGATCCATCTTTTTGCCTGCTAAAATAATACCTGCAATCATCGCAACAAGTAGCATAACAGCTGCAACCTCAAATGGGACAAGATACTTTGTAAATAGCACCATTCCTACCGCCTGTGGATTAGTAACTCCAGCCATAGGTGGATATAGTGCTTGTATGTTTTCACTCATTATAGGTGCTGACATTATGATGACAAACATCAACGCGGTCAAGCCACCTAATAAAAATATCAATGATCCATTTGTATTATTCTCTTTGACATCTTTCGTGACATCAAAAAACATCATAGCAAATGCATAGAGTGCCATTATCGCACCTACATAGACTATCAACTGAACTACACCCAAGAAGTCTGCACCAAGCGTAAAGAATATCCCCGCTATCAATACCATACCTGCTGCCAATGATGTCATAGAATATAAGACATTTTTAGTCAATACTGTCACTAAAAAGAGCCCTATTATCAAGACTGAAAATAGATAAAAAGCTATTTGTTCATACATTTTCTCTCCTTTTAGTACGCTAGTGGCGTTTTTTTGATATTGTCGTCAGCATTTGGTGAAACTGCACCAAATCCATCAAACTCTTGCTGTTGCCCTAAAGCATCTTTAGGTGTCAACATATCATCAAAGATAGAGAAACTAGCTCTCTGCTCTGATGCAGTTTCGTACCGCTGTCCATGGACTATCGCAAGCTCTGGACAAACCTCTGCACAATATCCGCAGAAGATACATCTACCGAAGTTGATCGTATACTCTGTCACCTCTTTTCTCTGATTTTCATCATATCTTGTATCCATTTTGATACAATCAGAGATACATATCTTTTCACAAAGTCCACATCCGATGCAGCGATAGTGTCCACTCTCAAGAAGTCTCAACATATCATGTATAGCTCTATATCTAGGAGATATAGGGAGCTTTTCAAATGGATACTTAGTAGTATGCATCCCTCCTCCAAAGAGGGCATTTATCATCTCTCTCATCGTCACATAGAGACCTACAAATAGTTCACCTCTAAATGTACGGCTCACTACTCGTTGAAATCTACCCATACCTGTATCAGGAGTAGGTTCATAATCAACCATCTTGTAGGTTTGTGTTCCTACACTTCTATTTTTAAACTGCTCTAAACTCATATCTACTCCTTACACCATCATCACAAAGCCAGTGATGACGATATTGATAACTGCTATAGGCATCAAAACTTTCCAACATAGCCACATCAATTGATCTGGTCTAATATGTGGCCAAGATGCTCTCACCCACAACATCAAAAAGAATATAAATGCTATCTTCAAAATCACTATAAGCCAACCAGCAATAAAGCCAAGATCATTATACCCACCCATGAACATGACTGCTGCTATGACAGAGACTGTGATCATATTGGCATACTCGCCGATAAAAAACATACCCCATCTCATACCAGAGTACTCCGTAGCATATCCAGATATCACCTCTGCTTCATTCTCTAGTAGATCAAATGGTGTTCTATTGGTCTCTGCAAAACCTGCTATAAGAAATAGTATGAATGCTACAGGCTGTTGCCAGACCATCCAAGATGCAAATCCACCAGTTTGATACTCATTGAAATCCACTAAAGATAGAGAGCCTACCAGCATAATAGGTGCGAGTATAGATAGACCAGTCACAACTTCATAGCTGAGAAACTGTATAGCCGTTCTAGCACTACCGATGATACCCCACTTATTTGCTTGTGCCATACCAGCTAGTAGCGGACCATATAGCCCTGCTGCCATCATACCAAGTATAAATAACACACCTACATTGATATCTGCCGCTATAGATGGCACAAAGACACCACCTAGAAGTGGTATCCATTCAGGTATAGTAAAGTCAGGAAATACAGGAACTGCTGCCAATGCTATAAAGGCTGTAGCTGCTGTAATAGACGGAGCTATTTGAAATATCAACTTATTGGCATTTTGAGGGACGATATCCTCTTTGGTGAAGAGTTTGATACCATCTGCTGCAATCTGCAAGAGTCCAAAGGGACCGACATGCATTGGCCCTAGTCGTCTCTGCATAAATGCCAAAACTTTTCTCTCAAGATAGGTACCAAAACCCGCTACTGCTGAGATAATGGCTAGGATGATAATCGCTTTGATTATCACACCAGCACTTGTCACTTCAGGTAATACTGCTATTTCCATATCTACACCTCTCTTATTGTTACTGTTTTAAATCTATCTCTACCAAATAGCGAATAGATATCTTTTGTGCTTTTGAAGTCAGGAATCTTGACGATATCGCCACCCATCCTCTCATCTACAACTACGCCACACACTAAAACCTCACCACCGAAATCTATCTCTACCTTCTCTCCGAGGAGTTGGGCTTTTGATGGACTAGCATAGAGAGAGAATGTCTCAAATATCTGATGTGCCTTATCTGTGAAATCACTAAACTGTCTTTGTGGATTGCATCTATACGCTATTTCACCATCAAGACTAAGTGTCTCATCAAATTTTTCTACTTTTACAGATCCAGCTCTCTTGCCAATATTTTTGAGTAGATAGCCCCTGTTTTCTTCTCCGCTATTTGTGTATCCATTTGGTAGAGCGTCAAATTCGATCGCTTGGAAGCCTTTTTTGTTGCCTAACATCTCTGTCCAATGAATTGTAAGTTTTCTACCTGACTTCAACGCACTCATAAGGTCGTTTAATTCATAGCCGTTATACTCAAGTGCTGCATTTGTAGGTACTACTCTTTTATTCATATTGGTGAGTGTACCCTCTTGCTGATTCATAGCTGGCATATCCAAATCACCATCACCCAATGCACTAAGTCTAAAGTCGCCTGCTTCATTGTATCCTACAGTATAACCATTGGCACTCTCATCGAGGTCACATATGAGAGCGACACCTAGAGAGTTGGTCTTTGGTGGTATCATCGCCACCTTCATACCACAAGCACTCTCTATGAGAGATACTAGAGTAGCCAAATTTGTAGCTTTTGGATGGAAATATAGATCTTCGCCTACTATAAGGGCAAAATCCTCTTTCTTTTTCATCATTTTTGCAAATTTGTCAGCAAAATCGTCAGCACCACCGAGGAGAGTCACTAGAGCATTTTCATTTACCTCTACCTCTTTCTCTACCATCTTAGGTATTTTTTTGCTGACCTCTTTACTCTCTCCTGTCTCAGAGTCTATTACTGTCTCTGTGACACTCTCCATAACCTTCTCTTTGACTATCTTTGTCCCTTTAGTATGGAACGACTCTATATAATCGATAGTCTCTTGAGGTAGCTTATCTCTATCTGCAAAAAGATCAAGTATGAGATATAATGCTGCCTCTTCAAGTCCTGCTTTGTGATAGAAGCACTCTACACTCTTGCCCAATCCCTCTATGACTTTGTCACCTACTGGGTGGAAGTAGAGTCCTGCACCTTTGTTCATCTTTTGGATATTGTTGAATGCATATCTTGCATTTGGATTATCATTTCTCAGAGATGCACCGACACTTATGACAAAGTCAGAACTCATTATCTCTTTGAAATCACTACCATAAAGGAGTTTACCTGCTGGTCTTCCATATGCTCTCAAGAAGTTTTGAAATGCGTAAGCATCTGGATTGACAAGCTTAGTGCCAAACTTCTCTTTGAGAGTCTGTAGCATCAACGCCTCTTCATTGGTGATGACAGAGTTAAATCTGATACTATCAGCTTTTTGAAGTGCTTCTACTGCTCTATCAAATGCCTCTATATCTTTGCCCTCAACTCTATTTTCAAAATCATAGCCAAATCTACCTGCACCGCATAGAGATACATAGTTCCACTCATTGGTGACACGATATATCTTCTCTGTAGAGTCTTCTATAGATGTCGGCTTAGTCTCATAGTATATTTGACAACCACTACTACAGTGAGCACAGGTGGCAGGTGTCCGCTTCAAATCCCATGCATTTGTAGTGTAGACAAAATCTCGACTCACCAAGGCACCCACAGGACATACAGCTACACACTCACCGCAATCACTACAATTTGTCTCACCTGTACCATTGCTAGGCACTATGACAGATTTTTGTAGTTTGTTCCACATAGAGTAGGCATCTTTTGGCATAGACTCTTTGAGACCTTTATCGAGAGTCGCTCCACCTCTAGGTCCTGTTTTGATGGCAGCATCACCTATCATGTCTTTACAGACCGTAGTACATCTCTCACATACGATACATAGACCTGCATCATAGTGAAGTACGCTACTCCAATTGGTTGACTCTCTTTTGCTGTCTGGTATCATGTAGCTTTGAGAGTCTACACCCATCTCTAAGGTATAGTTCTGTAGCTCACACTCACCACTCTGGTCACAAACGCCACATTGAAGCGGATGATTTACATCATACACTTCCATAATGGCTCGACGCTCTTCGAGGATCTCCTCTGTAGTCGTCGTGACATCCATCCCATCTTTTGCTTTGGCATTACAAGCGTATACTCTCTTGCCATCTGCCTCTACAAGACATATGCGACAAGCTAGTGTTGGCGAACAACGCGTTAGATAGCAGATAGCTGGAATGAAGATATCGTTTGCTCTAGCAGCATTGAGTATATATTCACCCTCTTGGGTCTTATACTCAACACCATCGATTTTGATTGTTATTTCGTTACTCATCTTAACTGTCCATTTTTTCTAGTTTGGATTTACTAAATCTATAATAGGATACCGAAGTGCTACTTAAGCCCATATCATAAGTAGGGTTTATAGCAACGGTCCCTTTCATAGATGTGTCAATCTTAAACACTCTCTGATACTCAGTACCATCAATCTCAAAAATTACTCTATCACCATCATCCAATTTTGCGACCGTTGCGAACTGTGAAGAACCTCTCAAGGAAGCTTCTCTATTTAGCTGCTCTGTCATATTTGTAAATGGAGAAAATTGACTCCCTGTATCACATCTATATATGACTACACCATCATAGGTAGGTAGATCAGAGATATCAGCCAACTCTACTCTCTTTGGAACTTTTTCATTTTCTAGTAGATACCCCCTATGCTCGCTTCCATCTATGTCAAAGTAGTCAGGTAGAGAGTCAAACTCTATTTGGCTGTAACCTTTAGCTATAGGTAGTTGTTTTGTATAGCTGATAGTATACTTCTTCTTCAGCCCCAAGCTATTCATAATATCGTTGAGTACATATCCACCATAAGGTAGTGCCACATGTGTAGGGACTAGCCTCTTGTCTATGGAGGTGAAGCTACCCTCCTGCTGATTGAGTGCTGGCATATCCATATCACCACCACCCATGGAGCTAAGTATATAATCACCTTTTGTATTGTAACCTATCGTATATCCTAATGCCTCATCATCAAGCTCGCATATGAGTGATACACCCAAGGCATTGGTGGCTGGTGGTACTACTATCAATTCAAAATCACTGTGGGTCTCTATGACACCCAAAAGTCTCGCTATATTCTCAGCTTTAGGATGCTCATATAGATCAGCACCCACTACTAGAGTGAAGTCTGATTTTTTGAGTAGACCTTTAGCTAATTGCTCTAACTCCTCTTCACCTATGTTACTCTCTGCACTTAGATTACCTACATCAAGATCAGATAGATATTTGGATATCTTGACTGGCAACTCTCTACCATCTAGTAGAGTCTTTGCAAGTAATGCCACTACACCCTCTTCGCTCCCAACCTCGTACTTCATAAATTGCGTTATGATATTTGAGATAGATGGATCCTCTATAGGGTGCATATATGTGATCTTGGCTCTCTTTCGTTTACTAGCCATAGTGATATGATATTTGACCATCGGAGCATCGTCATTGACTCTGCTACCTAGGACTATAATACCTTTAGAGTGACTCAGTTTTTTGAGATCTCCACTATAGAGGGAGTGACCTGTAGTAGTAGCTAGGGCATTCATAAACTTTTGATAAGCTCTAGCTTCACTACAGATTAGCTTTACTCCACTTCTCTCTCTAAATTTCTGGAATATAAGAGCCTCTTCATTGGTGATGTTCGCAGAGAAGCTGATAGTTTCAGATTTTCTAAAGGCGTTTAGTGTCTCTTCAAACTTCTCTATATCTTTTTCAACGCCTCTATTTCCAAAATCATATCCAAATCTACCTGCCCCACACAGTGAACTAAACTCATAGTTGTTTGTAACTCTGTAGATTTTAGTGTCATGGTTTGCTATAGACTCTGGCTTGACCTCGTAGCTCATTTGGCATGCTGCACTACAGTGACTACAAGAGGCTGGTATCTTCTCTAGCTCCCAAGCATTGGCACTATATTTGAAATCTGTGCTTACCAATGCTCCCACAGGACAGACAGACATACACTCACCGCAGTTACTGCACTCTTGACCCTGTTTTGTGTTGATGATAGTAGAGTTGTATCCGCCTACAGATATAGCCAATACATTGTCGCCGACTATCTCATTGCACACATGGACACACTTTTCACACATGATACATAGTGCAGGATCGTATGATATGAAACCCCAATCTTGCACTGGTCTATGCTGATCCCTAGCGGTAAAATCTTGTTGATTTATACCAAACTCCATAGTCTTGTTTTGGAGGTCACACTCCCCACTCTTGTCGCATACCCCACACTCAAGTGGGTGATTGACATCATAGAGTTTCATGATGTTCTCTCTCTGCTCATGTATCTCATCGTTTGTAGTAGTGATGACTGCACCATCAGTAGCTTTCTCTTGACAAGAGAGTATCATACCCTCTACGCCCTCTACGGCTACTACACACATACGACAAGATGCTATAGGCTCTACCTTTGTGAGATAACACATAGTAGGTATATATATGCTATTTGCCCTAGCTATATCTAGTATAGTCTGACCAAATTGTGCTTCACATCTCTTGCCATCTATGGTCACTGTAATCGTTTTGGTTTTGTTGTTTCGTGCTGTCATATCACACCGCCACCATTGATATATAGTAGCACCGCATGCATCTCTCAGCTTCTGCAAGTGCCTCTTCTCCAGTAAACCCTAGATTTACCTCTCTGTTATTATCTTTTCTCTCATCTACTCCGAGCTTCTCACTCTCTGCTCTAGGCAAGCCAGGCATCCATCCAGTGATTTTCTCGTTTTTGTCATAGACTTTCAACGCCTCTAAGTGATCCTCCATGATCTCATCATCAGTGAGCGACACCTTTCCATCATATATATATCTGCTTATGACAGATGATGCTCTCTTGGCTTGACCGACCGCATTGACTATCGTCATAGGACCATATTCACAATCACCCGCAGCGAAGAGTCCTGCTCTACTGGTCATAAAATCCTTGCCGTTTGTAAGGATGGTACTCCACGATGTCATCTTGATATCCCACTCTTCAGGTATGAGCTGAAGGTCGGCTGCTTGCGATACAGCAGGTATGAGGTAGTCACACTCTATCTCGAAATCGCCATCATCTATCTTGACGAGTTGAGCTCTACCACCATTTGGATCTGGCACTAGTTCGAACTTATTTACAAGCAATTTCTCTAACTGATTGTCAGTATCATATATCTTCTCTACAGCAGAGTGAAATATAAACTCTACTCCCTCCTCTACTGCTTCGTGATACTCTTCATAGGTGGTATTTCTGATGATAGTTTTTTCATCTCTACGATATATCATTATCACCTTTTTAGCACCATCACGGATAGCACATCGCACTACATCCATGGAAGTAAATCCACCACCTACGCAGACCACAACTTTATCTTTGAGTTCGTTGGAAGCTGGTGAGCCTATGCCATATTTCGTCCATAAATTTACTTTGTCAAGCATATCTATAGCACCCCAATATCCATCCATGTCTGGTCGCTCATTTTCAGCTCTGACCTTCTTGGATAGTCTAGTACCAAATGATAGTAGCGTAGCATCATACTCTCTATCTATCTCTTTGAGTCTAGTAGAGTCTACTCTATGGTTGCTATATACTGTCACCGCATCCATAGATGTGACCAACTCTATATCTTTGTTGTATCTATCTATAGGCATTCGATACTCTGGTACACCCACTGCAACTTCACCACCCAAAA
>WFMX01000234.1 GCA_015488875.1 Campylobacterota bacterium
ATATAAATATAATTATCTCTCTATTAGATACTCCTGAAGCCTCTATAAATATACTATCATCATAAATAAGATTTGGCATAAGTGTACTATGCAAACGCTTAGGCACTTTTGCCAAGATGACCAAATCCTCTTTGATACTCTCCAAAGAGAAGTTTTCAAAAATAAAAAGCAACTCTTCATCTTCTGTCTCTTCTAAAAGCTCTTTGATACTAGCATTGACCTTGGAGATAAAGTTCTCATATCCTCGTATAGGACTTTTGCTTGTTGCTTGTGTAAGTGCTATAGCGTCCTTACGAGAGATAGCACCATTCTCATCAAGATTATCAGCCAAAATCTAAATCCTATCTTTACATTCACAATAAAACAAGCTATACTTATGTAATTTACACAACTAAAGGATATATATGTACAAAAGGTCTGTAGATGATATACTTAAAGAGGCACTTCAAATCTCTCCTGTTGTACTCTTGTCAGGTGCTAGGCAAGTGGGTAAATCTACACTTTGTCTATGGCTTGACCAAGAGTATAGAGTCTTTGATGATTTATCTCAAAGAGAGTCGGCACTTATAGATGCCAAGGGGTATATCCAATCACTTCCCAAACCTATCACGCTTGATGAGATACAAAAAGTCCCTGAGGTGTTGGAGGGGGTGAAGATGTCTGTTGACAAAGAGAGGGTAAATGGTAGGTTTTTGCTTACAGGTTCTGCCAATGTACTTGATATGAAAAGAGCCAAAGATACTCTAGCAGGTCGGCTTATAGAGATAGAGATGCATCCACTCTCACAAAAAGAGATACATGATAAAGCAGAAGAGAATATCATAGATATACTCTTTGGGCAAGGTATCAGTGGATTAAAAGCTATAGATATATCGTATCTTGATATACTCTCTGCCATCATCAATGGAGGATACCCTGAAATCCTAAAGATAGACTCTATTAGAGGAAAATCTTTATGGTTCAACTCCTATATTAGTACCTATGTTGAGAGAGATATTAGAGATGTGGGAGAGCTACGAGATATTTCGGCTTTTATACGATTTTATAATATCATCGCACCTAGAAGCTGTGGGCTTATCAACAAATCAAGTCTAGCATCAGATAGTAATCTATCAGAAGCTACTATAAGTAATTATCTCTCTATGTTAGAGATGATTTATCAAATCTCACTTCTACAACCTTTTAGCTCCAATGTATCCAAACGATTTATCAAATCTTCTAAGCTTTATATGCGAGATAGTGGGGTATTTTGTCATCTTTTGGGTATCACAACAGCCAATGACCTTATAAACTCTACTCATAAAGGCGATGCAGTAGAGACTTTTGTCTATAGTGAGCTACTCAAACATCTCTCCTATAGCCTCACCCAAGCCCAAATATATCATTATCGTACAAATGACAAAAGAGAGATAGACTTTATCATACAAAGAGCAGATAAAATCTTTGCTATAGAGATAAAATCATCACAAAGTATCAAAAAAGATGCCTTTAAGCACATTATAGATTTTCAGAATAAATCAGACAAAGAGATAGTAGGAATTGTTTTTTATGGAGGAGATAATATACTCTCTTTTGGAGATGAGATAAATCTTAGATATGCTGTGCCTTTGAGTGTGTTTTTTTAAAACAAATTTATCAGATAAATTTTGAATATTCTCTTCATTATATCAAGAACTATACTTACCGATAATGCTATAATATTAGGAAGTAAGAGATATTATTGCACAAATCACTCCCATTCGGACAGCAAATCGGAGTGCATTCGGACGCTTTTTGACCAAAAGAGCGACGCGAAAGATTAAATTTGGCATAGCTGCCTCCAAACTTTAAATATACTTCCTAAAATATAACTTTAGGAGTAAAAATGGAGAAAATAATGATGAGTATTATACCTCATATTTGTCATCACTCTTTTGCATCTGCTATAGTGAGTGCAAATAGTACATTGACTCCACTTTGTCGTAGTGTTCGCTCTGCCTCTTGTAGCGTGATACCTGTAGTGATGATATCATCGACTAGTATGGCATCTATATCGCTAAAGCCACTATATGAAAAGTCTCTAGGGTTGTTCATACGATACTGTAGAGATTTGCCTGCATAGTTGATACTGTTTTGAGAGATGAGAGATGAGTGTAGCACAGTTGACCTATCTCTCTTCATATGTTTTGTGAGACAAGCGACATGAGAATATCCATTTTTTACCTTCTCGTCTACTCCTATGATATTGATAGAAGAGTCGCTTTCACTGAGAAATTTTTCTACAAATGGTTCTGTGGTGATTTTGGCAAGATATTTAAATATACGAAAACCTTCTGGTTTGTGTTTTGACAATAGCAAAGACTCTATGGTGCTGTATCTGTAGAAGCTGACGACACTAAGTGTGCCTATTTGACGGATCTTAATAGTGGGTTTAAATAGTTCATATCTGCATTTATTGCATAAAACTGTCAAGGAGAGAGTATGACAAGAGAAGCAACGCATGCGCATCAATAGAGCAGAGTTTGGTATAAGGTATCAAACTCTCTCATGTTGCTACTCTATTTTATATCTGATAGCTACTATCTTCGGACTCTTCCTCTATAGGCTCATCTCTTTTATTCTGAGACTGTATGGCATCTCCTGCCTCATATGTAAGCATTGTACCGAGCATCAAGCCACCCTCAGTCACTTTGATCTTCTTGACGATCATCTTGCCTTTTACTTTACCATTTTTGTTGATCTCTAGTAGTTCACTTGCTATGACATTACCGCTTATGAGACCATTCACAATGATATGTTTACTTTGCATTTGATCCGTCTCTACTCTACCATTATCAGTGATATGGATAGAGTTTTCTACTAGTATGACTGCCTCTAATAGCCCATCAGCAACCATCTCTTTAGCATCTACTCTATCTGATATAGTACCTGTCTGCATGACTTCCAATCTATGACAATCTATACTTCCCTCTAACTTGCCACTATGTATGACATTTTTGGACTTGATGTTGCCATATACTATGCCACTCTCACCTATAACTACACTCTCTTCTACATCTACATCACCATGTATGATACCATCTATATGTATAGTACCACAGCCTTTGATGTCGCCTTTGATCTCTGTACACTTTGTGACAATAGTCGTACTGTATGATACATTTTTTGCACTTGGTGTAGGCATTGTTTTTGCTGGTTCGCTTTTTTTACTTCCAAACATTTTTCTTATCCTTTAATTTAATATTCTTCGTCCCCACTTAAAACGCCTTGCGTAAAATGGTTTGCTCAGGCTCGTAATAACTACTTTCTTTTTGGCTGAGCTGGCATGTATAAATTTGTTATGACCTATATACATACCTACATGGTTTATGATGCCTTTTGAACGCCTTGATGTATCAAAAAATATCAAATCACCTGCTTTTAGTTGTTTTCTCTTCACATATGAGCCATATTTAGACTGCTCTCTTGATGTCCTAGGTATCCTGATGCCCTTCTTTTTGTAGACATACGATGTGAAACCAGAGCAGTCAAAGGTTCGTGGACCTACTGCACCCCACACATAGTGCTTTCCTAGATTTTGTTTTGCTATTTTTTGCAATATTTTTGATTTAGATTTTAGTTTTTTTGCGTG
>WFMX01000235.1 GCA_015488875.1 Campylobacterota bacterium
TCTTGTAGACCTTAATGGTGCATTTGCAGGAAAGCCTGAAAACTTAGAGCAGATTAGAAAGATACGAGAGAATTGTAACTTAAAGCTAGAGCTTGGTGGAGGGATTCGTGATGAAGAGACCATTAAGATGTATTTGGAACTTGGTATTGATAGATTGATTTTGGGTTCTATTGCAGTTAAAGACCCACAATTTGTTAAAGATATGGCAAAAAAATATCCTATTGTTGTAGGGATTGATGCTATTGATGGGATGGTGGCTGTTGAGGGCTGGGCAGAGACTTCTGATATGAAAGCTACTGATTTGGCTCGTGAATTTGCATCTTGTGGGGTTGAGGCTATCATCTGCACTGATGTAGGCAGAGATGGCATGATGACTGGAGTAAATGTTGATTTTACAATGGATATAGCCAAGGCTAGTGGCGTTGAGACTATCGCTAGTGGTGGACTAAGAGACATGGATGATATACGCCGACTCATAGATGCTGGATGTGATGGCACTATCGTGGGTAAGGCATTTTACGAGGGGATGCTCGATCTCGAAGAGGCGTTCAACTTAGCAAAAAAAGAGGAGATGTGATGGAAGAGACCACTTATCAGGAGCTTATTCTGACTCTAAATCAAGAGTATGTAGAGTTTATAGCTGATTTCGTAGCCAATATTTATGGTGATGGCGTAGAGTTGGGTGATGGCAAGATTATCATCAGAAGCGAAAATGACCTATCTTTCGTACAAGATGCGGTAGAGTCATTGGTAGCTACCCTAGGTAGTGTGATAGATATATCCTTTCAGCTAGAGGAGAAGAAAAATATAGATTGGATCAAAGAGTATCAAGACTCCATCCAGCCCATAGAGGCAGGAGAGTTCTATATATATCCTAGTTGGTTCAAGCCCAAAGAGGGTAAAATCAATATCAAGATAGACCCTGCATTGGCGTTTGGCTCAGGTCATCATGCTACTACATTTGGTTGTCTTGAAGCCATAAGCAATACAGCAAAAGGTGGCGAAAGAGTGCTTGATGTTGGTTGTGGTAGTGGTATACTAGGTCTAGCTTGTACAAAATTGGGTGCTTTAGTAGAGCTATGCGATACCGATCCTTTGTCTATCAAGAGTACAAAAGAGAATTTCATACTCAATGAGGCACTCTACGCAAATATATGGGAAGGTTCCGCAGATAAAGCAGAGGGAGAGTATGATATAGTGATAGCCAATATCATAGCAGATGTACTAAAGTTCATTGCATCTGACTTAAAAAATCTAACTAAATCTAAAGGGACTTTGATACTTTCAGGAATTTTAGATACAAAGTTATCTTCAATTTTAGATGCGTATAGTGATCTAGAGCTTGTAGAGCAAAAACACAAAGATGAGTGGGTAACACTAATCTATCATAAGGAAACAGATGTCCAACCAAAATAACGGCAACAACAATAACGATAACAACTTTTTCAACAATAATCCACTATTGGCGTTTGCCATCTTCTCTATCGTCATCATAATGATATTTAAGATGATGGTAGGAGATGGTGAAGGTCTAGGAAATATGACAAATGGTGGGCAGCATGTCGCTAAAACCAAGCAAGTGGTGTACTCAGAGGTCAAGCAGTATATAAAAGATGGCAAGATAGAGTCAGTAAAAATCACTCCATCATCCATCGAAGCCATAGGAGAAGATAGTGCTGGTCAAAAGGTAAGATATGTAGCCCAGAAAGTACCAGCTGTTGATAATGAACTCATACCTCTACTAGAGAGTAAAAAAATCAAATATGAGGGCATGATGGGCAATGGATGGTTAGCTGAGCTTATAAACTTGATGCTTCCTATACTAATCTTCTTTGCTATATGGTTATTTCTCGCGAAGAGAATGCAAAAGAGCATGGGCGGAGGCATATTGGGTGCAGGCAAAAGTGACAAGCTCGTAAGTGCAGAGAAGCCAGATACCAAATTCGACGATGTTGCAGGTGTAGAGGAGGCGAAAGATGAGGTCAAAGAGATAGTAGACTTCCTCAAATATCCAGAGAGATACATAGAGCTAGGGGCAAAGATACCAAAGGGTGTACTACTAGTAGGACCTCCAGGTACTGGTAAAACATTACTTGCCAAAGCGGTGGCAGGAGAAGCCTCTGTGCCATTCTTTTCTGTAAGCGGATCTAGCTTCATAGAGATGTTTGTAGGCGTAGGAGCCTCTAGGGTTCGTGATCTCTTTGAGCAGGCGAAAAAACAGGCACCATCTATTATCTTCATAGATGAGATAGATGCTATCGGTAAGTCTCGTGCAAGTGGTGCAAATATGGGCGGTAACGATGAGAGAGAGCAGACACTGAACCAACTATTAGCAGAGATGGATGGCTTTGGAACAAATATACCAGTCATAGTATTGGCAGCGACCAACAGACCAGAGATACTAGATGCTGCACTCCTAAGAGCAGGTAGATTCGATAGACAAGTATTGGTAGACAAGCCAGATTATGAGGGCAGACTCAAGATACTAGATGTGCATAGTAAAGATGTCAAACTGTCCAAAAATGTAGATATGGCAGTCATAGCCAAGTCTACAGCAGGCTTAGCAGGTGCAGATCTAGCCAATATCATCAATGAGGCGGCACTACTTGCAGGTCGACAGGACAAGAAAGAGATAGAGCAGTCAGACTTGATGGAGTCTATAGAGAGAGCATTTGTAGGACTAGAGAAGAAAAATCGCAAGATAAATGAGCTAGAGAAGAAGATAGTATCTTATCACGAAAGCGGACATGCCCTTATGGCTGAGTTGACAAAGGGTGCTACTAGAGTGACCAAAGTATCTATCATCCCTAGAGGATTGGGTGCGTTGGGCTACACTCTACATTTACCAGATGAAGAAAATAGATTTCTCAAACAAAAACATGAACTGCTAGCAGAGATAGATGTGCTTCTAGGTGGTAGAGCAGCAGAAGAGGTCTTCCTAGGTGAGATATCCACAGGTGCAGGTAATGACCTACAAAGAGCCACAGACATCATTAAAGATATGATATCAGTATATGGCATGAGTGATGTGGCAGGGCTAATGGTGCTAGAGAAGTCACAACAAAACTTCCTCACAGGTGGCATGGCACACAAAGACTATAGTGAAAAGATGGCAGAGAAGATAGATGATGCTGTCAAGAGCCAGCTAGATGAACACTATGCACATGTCAAGAATATACTCAAAGAGTATAATGATGCTATAGAGGAGATGACGAAAGTGCTTTTAGAAGTTGAGGTGATAGAGGGTTCAAGAGTCAGATCCATCATCAAAGAGTTTGAGGATGCCAATGGCATGGAGAGTAGATTGGCACATACAGCCAAAGTAGAAAAGGAAGAGTCGGCTAACTCAAAATAGTAGTGTGAATATTGTATTTTCCATTGTCGACTTTCTATTATTTTCGGAGTCTTGTCTTGTGAAATCAATATACAGAGTACAATAAAACGATTCAGGTATGAGACGATAGAGACGATAGGGGTCTGGTGATTTGTGATGCGTGGAGCGTAGCGGAA
>WFMX01000236.1 GCA_015488875.1 Campylobacterota bacterium
ATTATAGTGATGACAAAATAGATTATAAAGTAGAGTAACTCCATAGGGTGTATAGTAAAGATCAGATAAAGTATGATGATCAGTAATGATAGTAAAAATATCTTGACTCTATATGAGTAATCAAAAAATATGAGTGTTGTAGCTAATGCCAAACTATACCAAAATAGAGGTAGCGTAATCTGATAATTGACAGAGTACCACATGATCCAAATATGGTGATAGTAGACTGAGAATGTAGCAAAGATAGTGACCCAAATGGCGGTAGACCAGTAGGCTATGTAATTTAAAGATAGAGTATCTGCAGGTGCCAACACTACTCTACTGACTACTCTACTGAAGATAAATATAGAGGAGAGGGCAAATAGTGTCTGAGAGATATGAATAATGTATGCTCTCAGAATGATTTGACTATTTTCTATGCCAAAAAGCTCAAACACAGTACTCCAAAAGAGATGCCATACTTTACGGTTTTCGGGCATATTGACAAGATTTATATACTCACTATCCATGGTGAAAAGATGCTCCCATATATCATAAGGATATCTCATAAATGGATGGGTAAAAAAGATTGATATTATAGATATCGCCATCAGTAGATAGAAATAGTAATTGCGGTTCATATCTACTCACTACTCTCCATATCTATAGAGATATCACTCTTAAGATCAAAGAAGCCTACCATCTCTTGGCTACCTATCACTTCAAATAATATAATGTCGTAGAGTCTACTATAGACCTCAATACCACTATCATCTATAGTGACACAGCCTAGTGATAGTGCATAGTGACCAGGACTCAGAGTGATATCTTGGGCAAATGTGATGCTGATCTTGTCACCTTTGGTGTAACTATGCGTATGTATATGCTTCATCATAGTGTTTGTCCCTGTGATCTCCATCCCTTTAGCATCTTTGATAGTGAAGGCAAATATAGGTGATACCACAGAGTCAAAAAACTCCATCTTTATCACTATGTTGTAGTGTTGGTCGTAGTCCAATACTGTGCTGACTCGGTTTTTGCTGTCTAAAATTCCATAATCATATATGATGACTTTATTGTTGCCATACTCTAGAGACTCTTTATTGTGTGGAAATTGATCTTTGAGTATTATATCATTGATTATTTTTTGTGTCTCTTCTTTTTGTGTGGTTGAGTCTCTAGAGGGATCATAATGACCCGTGAGAAGCTGCTTGAAAAGATCTACCGCCTCTTTAGCACTATCATCACAGATCACTTTGCCTCCATCTATCACTATGCCACGACTACAATATCTGATAACTGTATCTAGTGAATGTGTGACAAAGAGTATAGTTCTATTCTGTTCTTGAAACTCTTGAAATTTCTTGAAACACTTCATTTGAAATGCCATATCACCAACACTCAAAGCCTCGTCTACTATCAATATGTCTGGTTCGACATTGATAGATACAGAAAAAGCAAGTCTTGCAAACATGCCAGAACTATACATCTTGACTGGTTGGTGTATGAACTCTCCTATATCTGCAAAAGCCAATATATCATCTATCTTTTCATCCATTTCACTATCTGAAAAACCCATTAGTGTACCATTGAGATAGATATTTTCTATGCCTGTCATCTCAGGATTGAAGCCTGCTCCTAGCTCTAGCAGGGATGAAATCCTACCTTGGGTCTCTATGGTTCCACCACTCGGAGTCAAGACACCTGTGATCATTTTGAGTAGTGTAGATTTACCCGCTCCATTTTTACCTATGATGCCGACAGTTTCACCTTTGTGTATGTCAAATCCTACTTCGCTCATGGCATAAAAGTCATGGTGATATGATTTTCTAAATGGATGCAGAGCCTCTTTAAATCTGTCCTGAGGCTTGTCATACAGATGGTATACTTTTGTCAAATCATTGACACTTATAGCTACAGTCCTACTCATTAAAGCACATCCGAAAAGTGGGGTCTTAGCTTGGAAAAAGTCAATCCACCTACTGCAAATATGATAGCTGTCACAGCCCAATAGTATATGGTAGCATTGATATCTTCCCAAAACCATCTATGGTATATCATACTGTTTCTATAACCCTCTATGATATAGACCAATGGATTGAGCTCAATAATAGAGTGGTATCTATCTGGCACTATCTTCATAGACCAAAATATAGGTGTAAGCCAAAAACCAAATTGTATGACAACCGTCACCAGCTGTCCCATATCACGAAAGAAAACTACTACAGAAGATGTGATCCATGAGAGTCCCAAGAGAAGAACTGATATTGCAAAGAGATAGTATATGATCTGTAGCCAATATATCTCAGGAGTATATCCATAGTATAGAAACATTGCAAACATAAAAAAGATAAAAAAGATATGTATCACAAGTGCTGATAGGAGTTTGATTAATGGTAAGAGACTTACCCTAAATACTATTTTTTTCACCAAGAAACTATTGCTCAATACACTTGTAGCACCATTGGACAATCCGTCAGCAAAGTAAAACCAAGGGAACATACCAGAGACAAGCCATAGTATAAAGGGGAAGTCATCAACTGGCTTCGACTTGAAGCCAACTTGAAATACAAACCAAAATACTGCTATGGTAGCAGTAGGCTGTATAAAAGCCCAAAAGAAACCGAGAAGATTTCCTAAATACTTCTGTTTGAAGTCATTTTTTGTCAGCTTCCATAGAAGTCTACGACTATGCCATATATTTTCTAGAAAACTGAACAATTATTGACCTAATATCTAGTAAGAGTCGCACTTCCGACCTTCAAGACAGCTCCTGTACTGCCGTCTTCAAAGTGGATGATCGATATTTGGGCTTTATTGGAAGTTTTATTAATCTCATCATACTTATAGACTTGATATGGCTCATCCAATACCATATATATGACCTCTGTTGGTGTATTTGATGGTGGCGGTACTGCTATAGGAGTAGTTCCATTTTGATCACCTCTACTACTTCTACTGTTTGATGAACCACCACATCCTGATATCAAGACTAAAAGTACTATGATTGATACTATTTTTTTCACAACTGCTCCTTAAAACTTGATGCCAGATTCTGGAATATCTGCCAAGAATGATACTGATTTATTTTCAACATCAACATATATATGCTCTATACTATCCTGGTTTACTAATGTATATGGATATTCACGCAACACTTCATTGTCCACCAATGGCTTATCGCCTAACTTTATCAATGCTTTGAACCACACACTTGCCATCTTGTTATATCCGCTACTATTTGGGTGGGTCAAATCTGCATAATCATGCGAATTCAATCCAGCATCATTCTCCATATTTACCATGACAATATCATCACCAGCAGCTATTCGCTGATTTGCCATTTTTATTAAGTTGGCGTTAAACTTGTTGATACTAGTATCATTCTCTTGTCTATTGATGATCTGTGCCAATACCACAGTGACTTTCTTGTGTGCTTTGACCTCATAATAGTCTATCCAACCCAAGATATTTTCTATCCCATGTATGCTATCTGAGTGATCATTTGTCCCTGCATGAAGCAACACGACATCAGCATGATTTTCATTTAAGAAATCCTCTACATGATCGGCTATCCTATAACTTGTCCAGCCAGGATGCCCTTCATTGTCTGGATCAAATGGAGGCGATACACTATCGCCTGCCCTTACTGACCCTACAAAATCTGCTTCATATCCAGCATCTTGAAGATCATAATAGAGGTAGTTTCTATATGCATGTCTAGCACTCTCTGGTCTAGGATTTTCATTGTCTGCAAAGCTATCGCCATATGTGATAGAATCCCCTAGAGGCATTATCTTCATCTCATCTGCAATAGTTGCAGTTGCTAACACCATAAGAGAGAGCATCACTCCTCTACATCTCTTGCCTACACGCATAATATCCATAAAACTTCCTTATATTGAGTATCAAATTCAAAACAAAAACAGTAAGTAGATTTGATTTTTGAGCCTTAATTATACTGTAATTATGGATAAAACATTCTTAATA
>WFMX01000237.1 GCA_015488875.1 Campylobacterota bacterium
AACGATTTCTATACAGGGACACAGCTTTCATTCGCTTCGCTCACGAAACCAATGTCCCCTAATTGGGGCTTTCTAGCCAAAAACCAAAAACCAATCCCCTATCTCTCTATCGCTACTACTCCACCACGGACGCTTTCGCATGGGTTAAATCTCTGTGCTGCCTCTATGAAGTGTTTGATCCTGATCGGTTCATCGGCTACCATGGCTATGACCATATCTATGCCTACATTGACTATGCCACCATTATACGCGGCACTTAGTGCTTGTATGTCGCTGAGGTTTGACTCTACGGGAAACTTCACTAGCACCATCTCCTTCTCGACCATCTCTTCATGCTCTATCACTTTGAGTGTAGGTATGAGTTTGTTGAGCTGTTTTGTGATCTGCTCTATCACTCTTGGGCTACCGTTGGTCACTATGGTGATGTGAGATAGTTCGCTATGCGGTATGGGTGCTACTGTGAGCGACTCTATGTTGTATCCTCGTCCTGCAAAAAGTGCCGTGACACGAGCAAGAACTGAGCTTTCATTCATCACTATGACTGAGATGACTCTTCTTACGATTTGCATTATTGATCCTTGTGTTCTAGTAACATATTGTAGAGAGCACCACCTGATGGAACCATAGGCAATACATTCTCAAAGCGATTGACCGCTACATTCATGAAGCAGACTTTATCTTTGGCTATAGCATCTTTGAGTGCTGCGTCAAACTCCTCCTTGGTGGTCACATCGTACCCTATGCCACCACAAGCCTCTGCCAATGCTTTGAAGTTTGGCTGATAGCTGAGATCAGTCTCGGAGTATCTCTTGTCATAAAAGAATGTCTGCCATTGACGAACCATACCCAAAAAGTGATTGTTTAATATGATATTTATGACTGGTATCTTATACTCTGACGCTGTTACAAGCTCTTGGACATTCATGAGTATAGAGCCATCACCTGTGATGTTGATGACTGTCTTGTCTGGATTGCCTCTCTTGGCTCCTATGGCTGCTGGAAAACCAAAGCCCATAGTACCCAATCCACCTGAGTTGATCCACTGTCTAGGTCTATCGAATGGATAGTGTTGTGCTGCCCACATTTGATGCTGACCTACATCTGAAGTGATGATGGCATCTTCACCTATGAGTTCACCAATCCTCTCTATGACCCACTGTGGCTTCAGCACTTCGTCACTATCTACATAAGATTGTGGATGTAACTTATCGTAACGGTTGAGTATATCTCTCCACGCTTGGTATCTATCGGTATCTATATCCTCTATTCCCTCTAGTAGCTTCTCTACTACTTTTTGGATATCTCCAACTATTGGATAGTCGACATCTACCAATTTACCTATGTTGGCTGGGTCTATATCTACATGTATCACATCTGCATACTTAGCAAATTCACTCAGCTTACCTGTCACTCTATCATCAAATCTAGCACCTAGTGAAATGACTAAATCAGTCTCACTCATAGCCATATTTGATGAGTAGTTACCATGCATACCTAGCATACCCAAGAGTAGAGGATTTTTCGCCCCCATGACACCTCTAGCCATCAGTGTCTCTACTGCTGGTATCTGTGCCTTCTCTGCAAACTCTCTAACTAGCATAGAAGCGTTGCTTAGTACGACACCACCACCTATGTATAGGAGAGGTTTTTTGGCACTCTTGATAGCCTCTATGGCCTTTTTGATTTGTCTATTGTTACCCTTGTAATTGGGCTTGTATGTAGGTATGGATACTTCTGTAGGGTAGCTGAACTCTCCCATCTCTGCGGTGATATCTTTGGGTATATCTACTAGTACTGGTCCAGGTCTACCGCTCTTTGCTATATAGAATGCCTCTTTCATTATCCTTGGCAAATCTTCTAGCTTTTTGACTAGATAGTTGTGTTTTGTACATGGTCTAGATATACCTACCGCATCTATCTCTTGGAAACCATCTGTACCGATGAGAGATAGAGGAACCTGCCCCGATATCACTACCATAGGTATAGAGTCCATATATGCTGTAGCCAATCCTGTGACTGCATTGGTAAATCCTGGTCCACTAGTGACCATCGCTACACCCACCTTGCCTGTAGACCTGGCATACCCATCTGCCGCATGGACAGATGCCTGTTCATGTCTGTTGAGTATATGTTCAAATCCATCTTGTTTATATATCGCATCATAGACATTCATGATAGCTCCACCAGGATAGCCAAAAACTGTCTTGACACCCTCAGCGATCAACGCTTCACAAACCATTTGTGCACCACTTATCTGCATGGTCTACGCTCCAATTTAGTAAATTTTGCCTGATTATAGCAAAAAAAGCTAATAAACTCATCAATTCTTCATATATTTTCATTAAAATTATCTTATCTTTTTATAGAAATTTAGATATCATATACAATTATATAGATATCGAGAATCTATCTAGCAAAATGGCATAAGGAGATTATTGGTATGATTGCACTTGACTATAGTGGAAATATTGTTTTGGAGAAGGTTCGTTTGGCTCAAACCCAAGGTGATATATCGGAAACTATCAAGATATTACAAGAGATTACGACAGCAGATATAGTAGATCTTCTCTTTTACGATCAAGATAAAAAATACTTCTATGACAAGATCAAGAAAAATAAGATTTCATTGCAGTACCTAGAGGATGATACGAAAAGCATGTTGGGCAAGGCTTACAAGATGAAGACACCGTATCATAGCCTATATACACTGTATGATAAAAACTACAATATATCTATAGACAATCCATTCAAAGAGTCCATCTCTGCACAGATCATCATACCTATAGTTCAAGATGATGATATCATGGGTATGATTCGATTCTCTAGACATAAGTATACATTTGAAAACATAGTATTTAAAAAGCTTATCTCGCTCAAAGGGTCACTTAAAGATATCTTTGCCATACATGGTGACACAGATATGGATGACGACCATCTAAAGACCCTCTTTACGATCAAAAACAAAAAGGTCTACAAAGCACTAGATAACATCAGGTCTGAACTTGATCTATTATATACTGGTGCAAGTGACCCAGAGGTAAAAAAGTTGCTTGGTAGAGCTACAGAGAGTATGGAGTCTATCCGTCACTACATGAAGCCAAATGTAAATATATCGGATCACAAAGAATCAAAACTAGGTGCTAATGGATTGACATCCATTAGGGTACTTATAGCAGATGACATAGAGATCAATGTGAAGATATTGCGAGCCATGATTGGTACAGAAAATATATTTGACATCACCTCTGCATCTGATGGTGTAGAGGCATTAGATAAAATACAAGCATCAGATAAGTATGGTGAGTATATAAACATACTATTTTTGGATCACCATATGCCAGGTAAGCTAGGTCTCGAAGTAGCCAAAATCATACGAGAGAGAGAAAAGGAGATGGAAAAACATAAGATCATCATAGTCTCTATCACTAATGACCCTGAAGCCATAGAAGCAAATGGAGAGTTGTATGACTACCATATACCCAAGCCATTTATCAAGTCAGATGTGGCAAAGGTGATCAATGAGGCAAAAAAAGATTTGACCTGATAATTATCTACTCTCTATAGCCTCTGAGACTGCCTTGTATATCTCTTTGAGATGTAGAGGTTTTGTGAAGATAGCATCTGCCCCAGAGTTTAGCATTTTTTCATTTGTGTCTATATTTGCATCTCCAGTTAACGCATAGATAGTACTCCTCTTTAGAGCCTTCTCTTTCTCGATCTTTCTCATCTTTGCTATAGCTTCATCACCATTCATGATGGGCATATTTTGATCTATGAAGACTATATCAAATCTCTCGTTTTCAAATATAGATAATGCCTCTTTGGGATTGTAGCTACTGACCACTTCTAGTTGGAACTTTTTCAAGACTTCAGACATCAATTTTAGATTTATCATACTATCATCAACCACTAAGACTCTGTGGTCTTTTAATTTATCATTCTTGTCTAAATCCTCCTCATCAAAATTATCTATATCACTTGGTGCTATCAGCCCTTGAAGCGTGCCAAAGAGTATATCTGGTAGCACTGGGTTGTATATGAGTCTGACGGATCCAACAAAAAAACACTCTTTAGAGTCAAATTTATGCTCTGCAAGAAGCACCTTCCCACCAGCGTCAAGATAGCCTTGTATCTCATCTATATAACCGATGGAGTTTTCTCTATCTATGATAGCAAGATTATAGCTATGGTCTATCTCTAAACTCTTACTACCATCAAACGAATCATATGTGATATCTAGGGCATCAAGATATTGTTTTATGGTACCTATGAGCTGATGATCTTCATGCGTCGTGTATATGAGCATCTTTTGGTCACTATAGATATCTATATCTATCTTCGGTTGGATCCCACTAGGTGTTTCGCATGGTAGCATAAAGATAAATTTGCTACCCTTTCCCTGCTCACTCTCTAGCGTCAGTGTACCATCTAGCAGTGTGCTAAGCTGTTGGGAGATTGCCAAGCCTAGACCAGTCCCACCATACTTGCTACATGTAGAGTCTTTCTCTTGTGTATATGGGCTAAATATACTCTTTTGCCTATCTTTTGCTATCCCTATGCCTGTGTCAGATACAGAGATGGAGAGTGTATTGTTCGCATCGTCGTAGTTTGCTTCGAATGAGACAGTGCCATTCTCTGGCGTAAATTTGAGTGCATTACTCAATAGATTGTTTACTATTTGTTTAATCCTGTGCAAATCTGAGTTGATCTTGGCAGGCATACGAGGGTCTATATATACATGAAAATTTATACTATTCTTTCTCATACTATTGTGAAACAGTTTGGCTATGTCGCCTAGACCTATCATGGGTGAAAAGATTGTCTTGTCGAGACTCATCTTGCCGCTTGCCACTTTGCTCATGTCGAGTGCATCGTTGATGAGTGCTATGATATGCTCTCCACTTTTGAGTGTAGAGTTGATATAGCCTCTTTTTTGCTCATCTTTTTCATCGAGCATCATAAGCTCCATGAAGCCAATGACTGCATTCATAGGTGTTCTTATGTCATGTATGGTGGATGCGAAATAGTCTTCCACCCTTTTCATCTTGACTTGTAGTGTTTTTTTCGCCTCTTTGCAGACCAACAGACTATCTTCATTGTCGCTAGATAGTGATAGGTC
The DNA here is from genome assembly GCA_015488875.1 of Campylobacterota bacterium. Lineage (GTDB taxonomy): Bacteria > Campylobacterota > Campylobacteria > Campylobacterales > Sulfurovaceae > SZUA-451. The sequence goes on from WFMX01000237.1 coordinate 5,120, forward strand.
GTTGTTAAAAAGCAGGCTTTTGGTAGCATTGACAAATCTCACTAGATTGTCTATATCCTGCTGTATAAATTGCTGGAAGCCTTTTTCTATACCTATCCATACTATACCTAGTGTACTTTTGTCGGTATTGTTGTTCAGTATAGGGACGACCAATATCTTAAAAATATCATCTTTGTCTAGGCAATCAATATTTTCATTAAATAGTAGACTTCGATGGATATCATTTATAAGTAGAGGTTGGTGAGATTGGTAACATTGTGAGAGTATGCCCTTTGCTACTAATGGGTAGCTACATGACTCTAACGCTTCTAATGGCATTGTGGTAGCGGTATCTTCGCTCTCATCTACAGACAGTACGACCATATCTTTGTATGGTATAAATGATTTGATGGAGTTTTTAAATGTCGATATAAGCTCTTTACTATCTTCGCATCCCTTGAGCTTATTCACGGCATCATCTATAAAAGTATTAGAT
>WFMX01000238.1 GCA_015488875.1 Campylobacterota bacterium
CTCAAGTTGTGAGTAAAAATTTTGTTTGTTTTTTGATATTGTATTAATTTGCATTTAGCCCTCTGTGATGTAACATATTATTGCCTCGTAATAGTATGTTACATTTTTAATAATAAATTATACTATAATATTTGTATCCTCGGCTTTATTACCCAGTAGCTTTCAGAAGAAATAAATCTTTGTTTAAAATATTCATCTCGAAAAGCTAGCCAATATTCTCTTTGTGCCGATTATCTATTGAGCCAATACAACAAGCTAGGTATATTTTCTACACCTAGATATAGATATCCATTGTCTACATTGTCTCCGTGTCTTCTTACATATGTGGCTCTGAAGATATCCATGAAGTCTATGTAAATGTTGGCACCATATGCACTATCTTTGTCGTAGAAAGGCTCTTCTAAGTTACCAAATCCACTAATTCCACCACCTAATTTGACAAAATCATCATAAATATAGAATGTATTTATATCCATTCGAAGAAAGTTACTCTTTTCATTGAAGTTAAATGACGGTTTGAATTCAACTCCACTCAAATACTCCATGTCATTATACCAGTAGCTACTATATGCAAAACTCAAACCACCATTGGATGAGTCGGCAGATAGCTCTGATGGCAAAAATCGTAGAGCTGTATGTAGTGATTCATTACCTTTGTCGACAGGTGCATTGAGTGGAAACATATCCCAACCCTCTTTCTCTTTCAATAGACTACTGCCTGCCCATGCTGCAATACTCACAGCTTTTGCAGTTGGCTTGTAGCCAGGGTAGGCTTCTGCTCTTTCATTCTCCAATGTCGTGATACGGTTGACTATTCTCGCTATAGGTTTTTTGCCCCAATGCTTGAGGTCTCTTCTCGCCTCTGCTAGGAATGAACCTTTTTTTATAGGCAGGTATTTCATATCAAGCTTTGACAAGAATATTTTAAATTCAGTAGCTGTATATCTTTGACTGTCAGATAATTTTCTATTAAAAGCATAATAAATGGAAGCATATCTGCTATTTTTATCTATATTTTTATTCTTAAACTCAGTATTTCTAAAAAATTTATATGCTGTGTAAGCATCACTATTTTTATCTACCCCTAAGTGCCTAGCAAATTTGTTCATCAGCTCAATATGTGATACACCCTCAAACTCATTATTATTTTTAAGAGCTTTTGAGAGATGATATATAGCATCATATACACCTACATAATAATCATATAGACGAAAGTTTTTATCCAAAAATGCTGCAAAATGCTCCAGATATCTGGCGGTCAATGGATGATATCTTGATGAGAGTATCAGCTTTCTCTCTGGATTGTGCCTGAAGTATTTGTTGATAGCGTTATAGAGTTGCATTTGCTGAAATATCTCCAAAGAGCTTTTGAGTGGTGAAGCACTAGATGTCAAGAAGCCTACAGGTGGCTTCTCGTCCTCTGTATTATCTGATTTTGGCTCTTTACGCATGTTTGTTGGGTCCATAAATATAAAGAGTTTGGCTTCGTCATTGAGTTCGGTCGCCAAATCCAACGGCACATTGTTGAACGCACCACCATCTATAAAGTAGTGTGATTCTATTTTACCTTTATATTTATATCTCAATTTTATCTGCTGAAAAGCACCTGGAAATGCAGACGAAGCGAAGAGAACATCTGTGATCTTGGTGTAATCATTCTCTATACCAGGGATAGAGAGGTAAAATGCATCACTAGGTGGCATTTTTCTATTCTCTATCTTGACTTTGCCATTAATGATCTTAAATGTAAAGGGTATGGAGAATGTCTGATTTTTGATGGTGATACCCTGAAACTCCTCCTCTATTGGTGTGACTTTGGTCACTGCAAACCCCATCGGTATTTCACAGCCCTCTTTATATATAGGTTTACTCAAATGCTTCATGATCCTATCGGCTTTTTTTCTGAGCTCCTTTCTAGTAAAGAGAGTACTTTTGTTTTCAGGGTCTTTACCCTTTATCATCAAATCCTCTATACCGAGATTGACCCAGGTCTCAAAAAATAGGTTATCGTCTACACTATTTTCATATGGCACAGACTCTTTTTGACACCAATACATAGCAGAGAGCAATCCATTGATAGAGCCTGCCGAAGCACCAGATACTGATTTGAGGTGGGGGTCGATATGTGGGTTTTTTGTCTTGATCTCAGAGAGCATCTTGATAATAGCCCAGTTGTAGCCAGCCTCATAAGCACCAAGGCTTACACCTCCACTGATGACCATAGAGAAGTCTATGGGTCTTGTCGTGTTTGTTTCTGAATGGTCTTGATTTGTGGCTGATAATATACTACCAATTGATATGAATATGATAGATAGTCTAAGTATGTAGTTCATTTTTGATACCTTGATATAGAAAGTAGAGGTAGATAGAGAGTCTGTAGAACCTTCCAAGACTCTCTAAGATTTAGTTGGATTGTAGATTTTGTACAAATATCTCTATACGACGAACACCCTCTCGTATAGTGACCATATCTGTAGCATATGAGAATCTGAAGTAACCCTCTAGTCCAAATCCTATGCCAGGTACTACGGCTACACCTGTCTCGCTCAATAGATTTTTGCAAAATTCTATAGAGTTGTCGCTGATATCTTTGATATTGATGAATAGATAAAATGCCCCTTGTGGCTTGATGACACTTAGACCATCAATAGCACTAAATAGCTCATATGTCTCTCTAGCCCTTGATGCAAATGCCCTACGCATCATCTCTATATCCTCATCCACTTCACCATTGAGTGCAGGGATAGCAGCTTTTTGAGTGATGGAGTTGATATTGGATGTGCTTTGACTCTGTAGCTTATTCATCACAGAAATGAGTTCACTATTTGGGGTGGCAAGATATCCAAATCTCCACCCTGTCATGGCTACTGATTTACTTAAGCCATTGATAGTGATAGTCCTCTGGAACATGTCGTCACTTATGCTTGCCACCGCTACGAACTCATTGGTGCCAAACACTAGCTTCTCGTACATCTCATCACTAGCTACAAAGATATCTGTGCCTTTAAGTACCTCTGCTAGAGACTCTAGCTCTTTTCTAGTATATATAGAGCCTGTAGGATTGGATGGCGTAGTGAGGACGAGCATCTTTGTCCTAGGTGTTATGGCAGCCTTTAATTGCTCTGCAGTGATCTTGAAATCACTTCTATCGTCTGTCTCTATGATGACCGATACACCGCCACTATATACCACTTGCTCTGGATATGTGACCCAGTATGGTGCAGGTATGATCACCTCATCACCATCATCTACAAGGGCTTGAAATAGATTGAATAGTGAATGCTTTGCACCATTGCTGACTATGATCTGATCCCTGTCGTAGTCGAGTCCATTTTCTCTTTTGAGTTTACCTTTGATAGCATCTAGTACTTCAGGTATGCCTGGTATGGCTGTATATCTAGTGAAGCCATCCTCTATGGCTGCTATGGCTTCATCTTTGATGCGTTGTGGCGTACCGAAGTCTGGCTCTCCCGCTGAGAAGCTGAGTACATCTTTGCCTTGCTCTTGTAGATCTCTAGCTAGAGATGATATGGCTATAGTCAATGATGGTGAAAGTGTCTGGATGCGTCTTGAAAGCATAAAAAACCTTTAAATTGAGATTGATAATATTATACTATATATCTTCTTGATAATAGTTATATTTTTCATATATTTTGTTGTACTGCATCATGATATTAACTTATTCTTAGTACTTTTTACCTATAATATCCTCTACAATTACTATCCAAAAGGAACCATCCAATGTCGCAACCGATAGAAGATATCGAAGAAGTTTTAAAAGCACACAAATTATCTCTAGCAGAGCATGATCATATCAAGCAAATACTTGATGGTAGAGAGCCAAATATCGTCGAGATAGGTATATTTTCTGCTATGTGGAGTGAGCACTGCTCGTACAAGTCAAGCAAAAAATATCTCAATGGCTTCCCTACCAAAGCACCATGGGTCATCCAAGGACCAGGTGAAAATGCAGGTGTCATAGATATAGGTGATGGCATGGCAGCTGTGTTCAAGATGGAGAGCCACAATCACCCTAGCTATATAGAGCCATTTCAAGGGGCTGCTACTGGTGTAGGTGGGATACTAAGAGATGTATTTACCATGGGTGCTAGACCTGTCGCCAATCTAAATGCACTTAGATTTGGTAATATACATGGCGATAGTGAAGTGGCAAAGTACCAAAGACACTTAGTCAGAGGTGTAGTAGATGGTATCGGTAGTTATGGTAACTGCATGGGAGTACCTACTATCGGTGGCGAGATGAGTTTTGACGATAGCTACAATGGCAATATATTAGTCAATGCTTTCGCGTTGGGCTTAGTCAAGAGTGATGAGATATTTCTGGGAATTGCAGAGGGTATAGGCAACTCAGTGATGTATGTAGGCTCCAAGACAGGTAGAGATGGATTAGGTGGGGCTGTGATGAGTAGTGATAGCTTCACAGAGGAGAGCAAATCTCTCCGTCCTACAGTGCAAGTGGGTGATCCATTTACAGAGAAATTACTACTAGAAGCTTGTTTGGAACTATTTCAAACCAAAGATGTAGTAGTAGGTATCCAAGACATGGGTGCAGCTGGACTCACAAGCTCCGCATTTGAGATGGCAGGCAAGAGTGGTGCAGGTATGATAATGCACTTAGATCAAGTGCCAGCTCGCGAAGATGGCATGACACCATATGACTTCATGCTCTCCGAATCTCAGGAGAGGATGCTCATATGTGCCAAAAAGGGTAAAGAGCAAGAGATCATAGATATATTTGAGAAGTGGGATTTAGATGTTGCAGTCATTGGTGAAGTGACAGATAGTGGAAATATGGAGCTGTTTTGGCATGGGGACAAGGTGTGTGATATGCCGATAGACCCTGTGAGTGAAGAGGCTCCTATCCTAGATAGACCGACCAAGAGACCTACATATCTCGATGAAGTCAATCCTAAAACTGTAGATGATTATAGTGCTATAGATGACCAAGAGGCATTCGAGAGACTGCTATCATCTGTAGAGGTGGTCGATAAAGCATGGGTATATAACCAATACGACTCAATGGTGCAGACCAATACCACAAAATCAGCAGGTAGCCTAGATGCTAGTACCATCAGAGTCAAAGAGAGTGGCAAAGCACTATCTATGAGTAGTGACTGCAACCCTAGATACTGCTATATAGACCCATACAAGGGTGCAGCATTGGCAGTAGTAGAGAGTGGTAGAAATGTCGCTATGAGTGGAGCTAGACCACTAGCTATCACCGACTGTCTCAACTTTGGTAATCCTGAAAACCCAGAGGTGATGTGGCAGTTTGCCCAAGCTTGTGAGGGCATCAAAGAGGCATGCCTCAAACTCACCACCCCTGTAGTGAGTGGTAATGTATCACTATACAATGAGACAAATGGTGAGAGTGTATACCCTACGCCTACCATCGCGATGGTAGGTCTCAATGAAGATCAAGAAAAGGTCTTGCCTAGCTCATTCAGAAAAGACGGCAACGAGATACTACTAGTCGGCTCTACGAGAGGAGAGTTCGGTGGTAGTCTGTATATCAAAGAGTTATTTGGTGATACAGTAGGTTCGCTAGCAGATATAGATTACGGTAGCGAACTAGCCCTATGGAGTTTAGTGATAGAGGCAAACGCCAAAGGTCTATTGACCTCCGCAAAAGATGTCAATGTAGGCGGTATAGCTATAGCACTATCCAAGATGTCGGCAGTATCTAACAGAGGTGCAGATGTCAGTATAGAGCTAGCCAATAGTAGAGATATATTTGATGAGAGTCAAGGCAGAGCATTGGTAGAGGTGTCCCCATCAGATACAGATAGCGTGATATCTATGGCTGAAGAGTTGGGGCTGTCTATAGCGAAGGTAGGTCAAGTAGGTGGAGATATCGTAAAGATCAACAATATAGAGATGCCACTAGATAAAGTAAAAGATATCTATTTTGGTAAATTCACAGAGGTCATAGAGCAGGATCTATAGATTTTATCAGATGAAATGGCAGAAGATGATAGGAATGGTAGGGGTCTACGCTCCACGCATCACAAATCACCAGACCCCTACCGTAGAAACGATACAATTAGGGGACATTGGTTTTGTGAGCGAAGCGAATGAAACCTGTGTCCCCGCATA
>WFMX01000239.1 GCA_015488875.1 Campylobacterota bacterium
CGATAGTATGGTAGGTTTAAGTCTATCTTTTTTAATTCTAATCTGCCTGAGTGTTACTTCTGCATTAGCTACTATCATAAAAACTTATCTCCTCTTTTTGAGCTAATATCTTTAGTGTCATTAAACCTTGAACTACTTTGTTATATCTATCTACAACTACTACCGTTTGCATATCATCACATTTACACTTCTTGCATTTTGGTTTTACTCTTGTCTGTTGTGGTTTTATCTCTATGGTCTTGATGCCCTCTATCTTTGCTACTCTTTGTATGGCTCCATAGTATCTTATGCGAAAGAACCTCTTTGGTGGTATGTGATAGAGAAACCTTTTAATGAACTCATCGCTACTTAGTTTCATTGTCTTTACTTTTGAGTTGTCCTTATAGTCTTTGTATTTAAATCTTATGATGTTATTGTCTATAGAGACTATCCTAGAATTTGCTATAGCACTCTTGTGTGTATACCTTGCCATATATTCCACTATCTTGGCAGATGTCTGAAATTGTGACTTCATGTATATTACCCATTAGAGATAGACAAGGGGAAATAGAGGAGTTTTACTCGTGACGAAGCTCTAGTTTCGTCACGCATATTGGAGTAGATGATTTTATTATATTTTTGTTACTCCCATATGCATTCCATAGTTGGAGCTGTAGAACGAGTGGGAGCCATTATTTCTGATGAGTTCTATATGATTGCTAAACATCTAAACAATCCCCTTGAGAAACTCTCTAATCTTCTCATCTAACATGTCCAAACTCTCATCGCTATCGTCAGCTCCATATCTAATCTTTTCATATATATCGTATATATCTTCTAGCTTCTCATATCTAGGCTCATGAGAAATGACTCGATTAAAGAACTCTTTCATGGTCTCCGCTTCACCTCTACTATACCCATCTATCTGAAGTCTATCTACGAGAGGTGACATAGTGCATAGTAGTGGGTCTGCACATATGTGACGACGAAAATAGATGAAGAGCAGATATATGATAAGCAGAAACATCAAAATCGATATCACAAACTTCCATACAAAACTAGGATCTTTTTTGGCTCTATCCAATAGTTGCATCTGTCGAAAGTGGCTGTATTGAAGTATCCAAGTCTCTACTTGATATTTGATATACATCAGATAGATATTTGCCCTGCCAAAGAGTCCAGCCTCTCCTCCTTGCGAGTCTACACTTGATATGAGCTGCTCTGTGGCATCATCTATCATATGTGCATTGCTAGTGGTCTCATATCTCACCCATCTACCATCTATCAGTAATTCTGCCCATGCATGTGCATCTCTCTCTTTGACGATCAGGTAGTTCTCTACACTATTTGATGCCGTGGCCTTGTATCCTGTCACTACTCTCGCAGGTATACCACTCATTCTTGCCATCAACACAAATGATGAGGCGAAATGGACACAATAACCACTCCTCTTCTCAAAGAGAAAGCTATCTACGGAGTTGTTGATATCTAGTGGCTTTGGTCTGAGAGAGTATGTGAGATTCTGCTCCTTGAAAAGCTTCACGATATTGTGAAATCTATCGGAGATTTTTGGATACTCTATCTGTAGCTTGTGTGCTATCTCTAAGCTCTTTGGGTTTTGACCTTTTGGGTATGTGGTGGAGGCTTTTAGAGTGATGGGATCTACCCCTTTCTCATAATCATATCTCAATGCAGATGAAGCTTCATAATGCAGTGTATCGGATATAGGTTTAGCTATAGTAGTGACGAAATCGCTATCTATCTTGGCTTTTGATGGTGGCTCTATGGGCATATCTAGGAGATATAACCACATCTTATGTGTAGGATAGAGTGTCACTTTGTAGGATATGATATCATCTATATTTTTGATAGGAGTAGACTCTCTCTTGATGACTGTAGATATCCGATCCCAATGGTTGCCTTTGGCATAATATAGCACTGTACCGCGAAATATAGTTGGTTTGATGGTGGTATGGCACCCTCAAAACCTACCTCCATCACTATGCGGTCAGAGAGTACAGCTAAGGCTCTATTGTCCAAAAACATCGTGCCGTCATGTCCTAAGCGACCCTCTCCATCACTAGTGAAGCCATATGAGGCATGCTCAAACGATATGCGTGGGAAAAATATAAAGAGTAGCACCACCCAAGGGAGTGATAGAGTAAATAACATACTAGTAACTCTTAGATTTTCTCTCAAGCTCCCCTGCATTCTATGGGCCAATATAAGCCATAGTAGCATAAATACTTCAAGGACTACATAAGCTAGCATCACTACAGAGTGGAAAAAGAAGAGAGAAAGAGAGAGTATAAATATAGGCGATATGGATAGATAGATGTTGATATCCCTAGTCAATCTCTGCAGAGATACCGCTATGAGTAGTATATATATCAGCATCTCTATAAATATCTTGAGTTTCGATAAGCCACTGAAGCTAAATGCACCATACATAGAGAGAAACAGAGCCAATAGTCCCAATGCCGTGGTGTAGAGAAGTACTGAAGTGCTGATCTTTTTTTGGAATAGAAGCATCAAAAATACCACTAGCAGATAGATAAGCATAGGGGCTTTGATCACTAGTAACAAAGGGGCTATAGTCACTATGTAGGCGACATCAAGTAGCCTCAGTGGCGTAGCCTCAGTAAAGCGAGAGGTATCTAAGTATCTCATCTACACTATCCTTTTTTGAACTCAATATTTTGTTTGGCATGATTATCTTGAAGCTATCTCTACTCTTTTCACACTCCAACACCCACAGTGTCAGTTGAGAGAGACGAGACTCATCATCATCGCCAGCATCATAGAAGTCAAACACCAACTCCCTCTGCTCCATGTCGTGCGAAAATCTCTTTACGGTTGGCTCTCCTTTGGCGACAGATGCCCAATGTATGCGAGATAGTGACTCCATACCACTATATGGAGCGAGACCATCAAAATCTCCCTCTTCGCCAAAAAGTGATGATTGTTTGGATTTGATAGAGTCTATAGATACCCCTTTGGGTTCGGGATAGACTATGGTTTCAGCACCATCTATAGGCAAGACAAAACGGACAGTTGATAGTGGAAATAGGCTCTGTAGTCTACATTTATCTATATGGAGTATGCCTCTATTTGTGGGGGTGATCTCTACGGTGGCTATCTCACTCTTGCCCGCATCTATGCGACCTATCTCCTCTTTGGATTTGTGACATACTAGCTCTATAGCCCATGAGGTTGATTTGGATGGGTTGGATATCTTGAAAAAGAGTAGACCTATATCTCCTACATATAGTCTCTGAGAGTGGTCATATCTAGCTTTGAGTTGTCCTATATTTTTGATCCCAAATGGCGAGACACTAAAGGCTGTGGCAAATACAAAAAAGAGAGTGATGTATACTAGATTGAAGTTGTGCATATACGCTTCGAGGAAGAGACCAAAGAGGAGCAAAACTACAAATAGACTAAATATCGTACCCCTCTGCTTTACCTCTCTTCGTATCTTGATAAAGTTGCGGATAGCCTCCATATCTATATATCGGAACGGACGCTAGAGAGTATCTCATTTGTGATACGATCTGCGGTAGTATCGCCCTCACGAAATCTCAAACGATGCAGTGAGACAGCAGATATCACAGCATTGAGATCATCAGGTATAGCATACTCTCTACTGTGTAGCATAGCCCATGACTTGACCATAGCAGTGAGTGCCAACGCCCCACGAGTAGATAGCCCATACTCAAATAGCCCGCTCTCTCTAGTGAACGCTATGACTGATTGTAGATAATCTAGCATTGCATCACTGAGTTTGACTTTCGTCACCTCTATCATATATTTCGATATTTCCTCTGCAGATATGAGAGTAGTGGTATCGTTTTGCTGATGATTATATGTGCCCTTTAGTATCTGCCTCTCTGACTCTCTATCTGGATACCCTATGCCAAATGAGCAGATAAAGCGGTCTAGTTGTGAGTGAGGTAGTGGAAATGTACCCACCTCCTCATGGGGATTTTGAGTACCTATGACAAAAAATGGTCTGGGTAGTGGATGCTGCTTACCATCTATGGTGACTTGACTCTCCTCCATAGCCTCTAGTAGTGCTGATTGCGTCTTTGGCATGGCACGGTTGATCTCATCTGCTAGTAAAAATTGGGTAAATATAGCACCTTTTTTGAGTATGAAACCACCCTCTTTTTGACTGAAATAGCTCACGCCTATGATATCTGATGGTAACATATCACTAGTAAATTGTATACGCCCAAACCCTAGCCCCAATACTTCTGCAAATCTCTTGGCGAGTGTAGTCTTACCGACCCCTGGGATATCCTCTAGTAGTACATGACCACCTGCAAAGTATGATGCAAGTGTGAGTTTGATGATCTCCCTTTTGCCGACAAGATGTTGCTCTATGGCATCTACAATTGGTAGATATTTTGGATTAAATTTATTTTTCATGATCTCATTGTACCATAATCATTATATCACTCTCTACATCCACCCTCTAAGCATCAAATACCAATACATTGGCTTGAGCATGTAGAGATCAAATACCCACCATATGTATCTTGGCTTCTCTACTGCCAAAGGAAAGGACGGTGCTAAACCGTTGTAGTTAAACTCTGCTAGTATGATCTCTCCATATTCTACTTTGAGA
>WFMX01000240.1 GCA_015488875.1 Campylobacterota bacterium
ATCATGGTGTGATTAAAGATGAAAATCGTATCAAGGATATACTCCGTTCATCTGATATATTGGTGCTACCAAGCTACTCAGAGGGTATGCCCACAGTTATACTTGAGGCTATGGCTTCAGGGTGTGCTATAATCGCTACTGATGTAGGGGCGGTTGATCAAGTGGTAGATAGTGGTAATGGTTGGCTTGTAGAGGCAGGTGATATATCATCTCTTAGGGAGGTTATCGTATCAGCTATTGAGTCTGAAGATGAATTATTGATACATAAGAAAAAAAATTCTATCCAAAAGATAAAAGATAAGTTTTTATGGGAAAGTGTGATAGATGAGACCATAGAGAAGATAGAGCTAGCTACAAAAGAGGCAAAATGAGAAGAGTGAGACTACTTCAAGCTCTACAAAAAAGGCATTGATATGTGCGGCATCATAGGAGAGTTTTCTAATAAATCCATAGAGGAGTCACAGTTTAGAAAGATGACAAGTCTGCTTAGCCATCGCGGTATAGATGATAGTGGAGTATATATAGATGGTCAAGTCGCATTGGGTCATACTCGACTCTCTATCATAGATCTCTCTAGGGATGCCCATCAGCCTATGAGTGACAGAGACGGTCGATATACCATCGTCTATAATGGTGAGATATACAATTACCAAGAGTTGAGACGAGAGCTTCTAAGCAGAGGGTGTCTATTTGAATCTCTATCGGATACAGAGGTGATACTCAATGGTTTTATAGAGTATGGAGAGAGGGTCGTAGATAGATTAGATGGTATGTTTAGCTTTGTGATATATGACCGTGTAGAGGGTGAACTCTTTATGGCTAGAGATAGAGATGGGATCAAGCCACTATATTATTATTTGGATGGAGATAGATTTACATTCTCATCAGAGATCAAGGTGTTGGAAAAGTACTCTAGTGGCATAAGCATGGATGCAGAGATACTATTTCTCCTCTTGGGTTATGTGCCTGAGCCTATCACTATTTATAAAGATATAGCCATGTTTCCTGCTGGAGAGTACGCCTACTACAAAAATGGAAAATTAAAAAGAGAAAAATATAATAGATATAACTATGAGCCAAAAATCATAAAGCCATATGGTGAGATAGTTGATGATGTGACAGATCTTCTTCACAAAAGTATCAAGAGTCATTTGATAAGTGACGCACCCATAGGCATCTTTCTATCTGGTGGACTTGACTCATCTGCTATCACCTCCATAGCTAGTAGATACCAAAAAGAGTTGAAAACCATATCCCTTGTATTTGATGAGACGAGCCTCAATGAGGAGTATTATCAAGATTTGATAGTAGATAGATATCGAACTGAGCATACGAAATATATGGTCACAAAAGATAGATTTTTTGACAATGTAGATAGATTTATATCGCATATGGATCAACCCACCATAGATGGTTTAAATACATTTTTTGTATCGGGTGTGGCTAATGAGATAGGGTTGAAGAGTGTTTTATCAGGAGTGGGAGGAGATGAGATATTTTATGGATACAAAAGCTTCCGAGATGCAAGGAAGTTAAATTTTCTCTCAGGATTGCCATATCCTATGATAAAGATATTGCAAAAACCATACAAATATAGACGCTTAGAACTGCTCAGGGCAGAGGGAGATTTGTCCTGCTATCTTCCCACGAGATCTCTATTTGCACCCACTGATATAGCCGATATATTGCATATAGATATATCTTATATCTATCGACTCATATCAAATCTATGGGAGGAGTACAACAGCTCTCATATCACGCTACTAGACGACAAGATATCTTTCTTTGAGATGAATCTATATATGAAAAATCAACTACTCAGAGATGCAGATATCTTTGGCATGGCTAACTCTATAGAGATTAGAGTACCATTCCTAGATAGAGACTTGGTGGATTATCTACAAAGAGTGGAACCAAACCATAAATATGATAAGATGACAAACAAGATACTATTGGCAGATGCGACAAGATCGCTACTACCTAGGGAGATTATAGATAGACCCAAAGCTGGATTTGTACTACCATTTGAGAAGTGGTTGAGAAGTGATATAGACCGTTTCGATATGGGTCAAGGTGTCAGAGATGATTTTCTACATGGTAGATTAAGCTGGTCTAGGGCTTGGGCGGATATCGTGCTAAAAAAATTTGAGATGGGCAGTAGATGAGTGGAAAAGATGAGTAGAAAAAAGGTGGTGATACTGTTTACTGAGCTATCGGACTATATGCTAAATATGTATAGATATTGGGTTGACAACTCTAGCGTAGAGCTATATATCTATAGAAAAGAGGTGAATCAAAAAGAGGCACCATTTCGTTTAGATCTTACATATCCGCACATCCACACATATGATAAGGGGAAGTTGACCAAAAGAGAACTGCAACAAGATATAAAAGATATAGAGCCTCATATGATCATATGTAGTGGCTGGAGTGATAAGGTATATCTCTATATAGTCTCATTGTATTCAGTTGCTATACCTACTATACTCACTATGGATAATCAATGGAGAGGTAGTTTCAAGCAGTATATAGCTACGGCGATAAGCAAGATTTTTCTACTGCCAAAATTTTCTCACATATGGATACCAGGTAAACCACAAATTGAGTATGCCAAGAGATTGGGTTTTGGAGATGGGCAGATACTAACAGGCTATTATGTAGCAAATTTCAGTATATTTCGACAGATAGATCTTTACACAAAAAAAGATTTCAAAAAAAGATTTATATTTGTAGGTAGGTATAGAGAAGATAAAGGCATTTTGGATCTATGGAGTGCCTTTAGCAGGCTATGTAGCAAATACCCAAACGATTGGGAGCTTTTGTGTATAGGTACAGGTGAGCTATATGAGCAGAGGATGGAGCATCCGCAGGTCAAACATTTGGGCTTCCTCCAACCCATACAGCTCAAAGAGTATATGAGGGATGGTGGAGTTTTTGTACTTCCTAGCCACTTTGAGCCTTGGGGTGTAGTAGTACATGAGTTTGCTATGGCAGGCTTCCCTATGATACTATCTGATGAGGTTGGTGCATCGACTCAATTTTTGGAGGATGGAGTGAATGGATATATATTTGAACATAAAAAAATAGATGACTTGATAGGGAAGATGAAGAGGATGATTGTTATGTCGCAAGAGGAGTTGGTAGATATGGGTCAAAAAAGTTATAATTTATCACAAACTATCAGTGAAAAAATTTGGGCAGATACAATAGACAGGATTTTAGGTCTCGCACATGATTAGAGTGGCACAGACATTTACTGTAGCTACATATCTGTTAGTGGCTGCTGAAATTATCAACAATAGTATATTTCCTATGATCTTTCACATACCTACTGTTGTGTTTCAGATATCCATATATGGTAGTATGCTTTTAGTGACACTGTTTTTTTTGAAAGGCATCTATATAGAGTGGCGTTTTTTTCTATTTGTAGTCGTAGTAGCTCTCAGTTTGGTAGTCAATGATGTGGATGGCAAATTCAATGCACCATTTAGGCTAGGCTCGCTGATTTTACTAGTTTCTGCCCTAGGACCACTGATAGTTAATCGATATCTTTTGCAATTTAGAGACAACCTATTAGAGATGTTTTTTAAATTATTTATGCTCATAGGCGGTATCTCATTTGTCTATTGGATAGTTGGCTTGCCAAATATAGGTAGAGGACACTTCGCAGGCTTGATGAATCAAAGTATGATGCTTGCTCCTGTGGCTTCCTTGGGCGGACTCTATGCATTTTATAGATTTATAGAAGAGCCAAAGGGTCGAAAAAAGATGATATTTTTAGCCTTTTTTATATTTAGTGCTCTCTCCGTGGTCTTGGCAGCATCTAGGACAGCACTCATAGCTTTCTCATTGGGCTTTTCTATCTTTCTATTTTTTAATCAATTCAAATTTAGAGGAGTTGTATTATTTGGATTAATAGTAGGTACTATATTTTTGGCTAGTGGAATGGATGACGAGATGGATGGTTCCCAAGAGGACAATGTGCTAAGTGAAATGCTCTCTAGGGGTACAAAAAACACTAGAGAGACGCTATGGCAAGACAGGATCAATGAATTTAAATCCAGCCCTATTTTTGGTGTGGGGTTTGCTTCACAAAGTGATATTTTAACGGATAAGTCAGGTGAGGATATGGGTGGTCGCATAGAGCCAGGGTCTACATATCTTATGGTACTGTCTATGACAGGCATGCTCGGTGCATCAATATTGCTATTTTTCTTTTTTAGGATGGCAATAAATAAGGATTTTTGGTATAGGGTAGCTATCCTAGAGAGATATAAACTTGCCGCGTTTATATTTTTTGCCGTCCACTTCATAGCTGAAGGGTACATCTACTCTTCAGGTTCTCTTTTGGCTGCTACATTTTGGCTCTTAGTCGGTGCCACTTACCCCTATAGAGGGATGGATTACTCGACTATATTGGATAAAAAATGAGAATATCACTGATCACGCCATCGTTCTATCCTGCTACGGCATATGGAGGACCGATATTTTCGACCCTCAACGCCTCAAAAGAACTATCCAAGATAGATGATATATCTATATTTGTAAGTACAACAAATGCCGATATGGACAAGAGATTGGATGTCAATCTGAACAGATGGCATAAATTTCAAGATCATTTTTATGTAAAATATTATCATGATACTATACTCAATAGATTTTCATTAGGATTGATATGGGGATTGTGGAGAGATATAGATAGTGCTGATATTCTCTATATACAGTATATATTTGATATATCTACCCCTATCTCTATGATCTATGCAAAACTTTTGAAAAAACCTATACTGCTATCTCCTAGGGGTTCGCTCTGTGCTAGATGCTTGGCACAAGGAAGTGAGTTGAAGAGCTTATGGCTCTATTGGCTCATAAGACCTTTTGCAAAATATATAACTTGGCAAGCCACCTCAATCCAAGAGAGAGATGACATATTGTCACAATTTGAGAGTGTAGATACGGTTATCGTTTCCAATGGAGTGGACTATGAGAGCTTTCAAAATAGCAAGAGATTGACCAAAAAGGAGTTTTGTGGAAGATATATAGATAAAGAGATAGAGATAGATAAAATCATAGTATCAATGGGTCGCATACATAAAAATAAAGGTTTCAATATACTCATATACTCATTCAAAAGCATACTCTCGCAATATCCAAAAAGTAGACTATTTATAGCAGGAGCAGACGAGGGAGCAAAAGATGATCTTGTTAGCTTGACTAAAAAGTTGAATATAGAGGGAGAAGTCTTTTTCATAGGTGAGATACAAGGAGAGGAGAAGATAAATTTTTTAGCCAACGCAGATCTATTTGTGCTACCATCACATAGTGAAAATTTTGGTAATGTCTATATAGAGAGTTTGGCAACAGGTACACCCATCATAGCAAGTAGAAGAACACCTTGGAATGAAGTGATAGAGTATGACTGTGGAGAGTGGGTACCAAATAGTATATATGAGACATCAAGAGCGATGTTGAGAGTATTAGAGAGAGATAGAGAGCTTATGAGTGTCAACTCAAAAAAATTAGCAATGAGATATGATTGGGAACAAGTTGCAGATAAATTCCATAATGTTTTTAAAAGTTTATTAGAAAATAGAGTCAATCATACTCTTTCTCTATAGGCTTAAGTATAATTACCTTTTGCTTTGCTATAATTTAAGTTAAAAATATAATGATAGAGTGATTATTTTGACATTTGATAAC